>JBDLSU010000781.1:0-4548 GCA_039799405.1 Pseudomonadota bacterium
GGTGGTGTTTTTTGGCTATACCCAGTGTCCGGATGTTTGTCCTACTACCTTGCAGGAAATGGCGCAGGTGATGAAAAAACTGGGCGACGCGGCAAGTCAGGTGCAAATGATTTTTATCTCACTCGACCCGGCGCGGGATACTCCGGCAATTCTGGCGCAATACGTGCCCGCTTTTGATTCGCGTTTTTTGGCCTTGACGGGCGATGACGATGCCATCAAGAAAACTGCCGCTGATTTTAAAGTGGTATATCAAAAAGTGCCGGGCAAACAGCCAGGTAGTTATTCGATTGATCATACTGCCGCCAGTTTTGTGTTTGATGCCAGCGGCCGGATTCGTCTGTATGTACGCCCGGGTCAGGGCTCGGATGCGCTGGCGCATGATTTACAGCGCCTGCTGAAATAAAGCAGCAGTAGCCCAAGCAGAGGGCTACTCGGTAATTTTGACCTGATTACGCCCAGCCTGTTTGGCCTGATACAACGCCGCGTCGGCGCGTGCCATACTGTTTTCCAGATCGCAATCGCTGGCAGTGAGTGCCACCCCAAAGCTGGCGGTAACGCCAACCGGCCCTTGCTCGGTTTTGATTTGCAAGGCGGCAATCGCCAGCCGGATTCGTTCTGCAATCGCCACGCCACCCGCCTGATCGGCGCTGGGTAACAAAATCACGAATTCTTCACCGCCGATGCGGGCCAAAAAGTCGCTTGGTCGCAGTAAATCTTTGGCGGTTTTGACGACTTGCTGCAATACGATATCACCAGCCGGATGGCCGTAAGTGTCATTGACCTGCTTGAAATGATCCAGATCGAAGGTGATGACGCACAGCGAGCAAGAGTCGCGGCGGCAAGTGGCAATTTCCACAGCAGCGCGCTGTTCCAGGTGGCGACGGTTGCCAGCGCCTGTCAGCGGGTCGAGCATGGCCAGCTTTTCCAGCTCTTCGGTGCGCATCGCTACCCGCAGTTCCAGTTCGGAATTGAGCGACTGGATTTCGGTAATGTATTCGTAAGCGCGCAGTGAGGCAATAATCGCAGTAACCAGTTTTTGCGCTGAAATATCGGTTTTCGCCATATAGGCGTCGATTTCATAATCGATTACCACGTTTTGCTCGGGTGCGTGGCCGGGTTGGCCGGTGCGCATGATCAGGCGGATCGAGCGATTTTTCAGATTGTCGCGAATATGCCGGACCAGATCAAGCCCGGCGGTTTTGGTTTCCATCACCACATCGACAATCGCCAGTGCCAGATCGCTGTGTTCTTCAATCATGCGCAAAGCCTCGCGTGCCGAGGTGGCGCTGATCAACTTGAACGGACGGTCGCGAAACTGAATGTGGCGTAATACCAGGCGGGTCACTGCATGAACCTGATCATCATCATCCACTACCAGAATTTGCCATGGCGGCAAAGTACTGGCCGCCACAGCAGCGGGCTTGTCATTGAATACAAGAAAGCCTCCGGTGGGCTTAATCGGCTCGGCCATGGGTACCTCGGAGTTGGGCTGCGATGTAAAAAATAATCGGCATGTTAGGGCGCAAGCAATTTCAGAAAAAAGGGCGATGGATTTTGCGTGGACAAGTACCCAGATTATGCGGCTAACTTCGGCTTCAGACAAGCACGCCTCGCAACTGTGTCGGCTTTCAGTCCTATACCACGCCATTTAACTATGGAATTGCCACACAAATTGCTGTATTTGCATCAAAAAACCGTTCCGTAAAACAACTTGTTGCGCCGCCGCCCCTGTTTTGTCTATGGCACCGATTATGTCAGGGCAATTAAATCCGGTAGCCTGCCATATTAGCGTATTCAAGCACGAAATGCTGCACTGCGCTACAATTACGAATTCCAATTTTTGTGACCCGCCGTGCCTAATCTTGTCGAAATTCGCGATTTACATTTTGCCTATGGGGAACGCTCGATACTATCCGGCCTGAATATGGATTTTCCGCGCGGGAAAGTGGTCGCGGTGATGGGCGGTTCCGGTTCCGGCAAGACCACGATTCTGCGCCTGATCGGTGGCCAGATTCGTCAGCAATTGGGCACCCTGCAAGTGGAGGGGCAAGAAGTCGCTACCCTGGACACCCCGGCCCTGTATCAGTTGCGCCGCAAAATGGGCATGTTATTCCAGCACGGTGCCTTGTTCACCGATCTGACCGTCTTCGATAATGTCGCCTTCCCGCTACGCGAACATACCCGCTTGCCCGATCAATTATTGCATGATCTGGTTTTGATGAAGTTGCATGCAGTGGGTTTGCGCAATGCGGCCTGGCTCAAACCTTCCGAAATTTCCGGTGGCATGGCGCGCCGGGTGGCGCTGGCCCGTGCCATTGCACTCGATCCCCCTTTGATGATGTATGACGAACCGTTTGCCGGGCTGGATCCGATTTCGATGGGCGTTACTGCCAATTTGATCCGCAAACTTAACGACGCACTCGGTTCCACCTCGATTCTGGTGTCGCACGATGTGCATGAATCATTCCTGATCGCGGATTATGTGTATTTCCTGTCGCGTGGCAAAATCGTCGCGCATGGTACGCCCGCCGACATGCAAGCCTCCAGCGATCCGTATGTGAAGCAATTCGTCAATGCCGAAGCCGATGGCCCGGTGCCCTTCCACTATCCGGGCAAATCGCTGGCCGATGATCTGGGTTTAAGGAGCACGCCATGAGTGCCTGGTTAGCCTCGATCGGTGCCTGGGTGCTGGCGCGTCTGGCCGGACTGGGCTATGCCAGCCGGGTATTGCTGGATTTGCTGAAAGTGTCGCCCGGTCTGTGGCGGCGTCCGCGCCTGATTACCGATCAAATTCATTTCATCGGCAACTATTCGCTGGTCATTATTGCCGTGTCCGGCCTGTTTGTCGGGTTTGTCCTCGGTTTGCAGGGCTATTACACCCTCAACCGCTATGGTTCCGAGCAGGCACTGGGCTTGCTGGTGGCTTTGTCGCTGACGCGCGAACTGGGGCCAGTGGTCACTGCGCTGTTGTTTGCCGGGCGCGCTGGCACCTCACTCACTGCCGAAATCGGCCTGATGAAAGCGGGCGAGCAGTTGGCGGCCATGGAAATGATGGCAGTTAACCCGCTGCAACGAGTATTGGCACCGCGCTTTTGGGCTGGCGTGATTGCAATGCCGGTGCTGGCGGCGATTTTTAGCGCGGTCGGGGTGCTGGGTGGCTATATTGTCGGGGTGCAACTGATTGGCGTTGATGAAGGTGCGTTCTGGTCGCAAATGCAGGGCGGCGTGGATGTTTGGCAAGATGTGGCCAACGGCGTGATAAAAAGTGTGGTATTTGGCTTCGCTGTGACCTTTGTGGCCTTGTTTCAGGGCTATGAGGCCCAACCTACCCCGGAAGGTGTGGCGCGCGCCACCACCCGTACCGTGGTAATTGCTTCCCTGAGTGTGTTATGGCTGGACTTTTTGTTGACCGCCCTGATGTTCTCGAAATAATTTTAGTGAATGAGGTTGCGTATGAAAGGTAAATCGTTGGATATCTGGGTTGGCATCTTCGTGTTGCTGGGGGCCTTGGCGCTGATGTTTTTGGCGTTAAAGGCAGGCAATATGAGTTCGCTCACCTTCGCCCAGACTTATCCGGTGCTGACCAAGTTCGATAATATTGGTGGCCTGAAACCGCAAGCGCCGGTCAAAAGCGCGGGGGTCGTGGTCGGGCGGGTGGCGTCGATCAATTTTGACGATAAACATTTTCAGGCCGTGGTAACCTTGAATCTGGAAAACCGCTATCAGTTTCCCAAAGATTCATCGGTCAAAATTCTCACCTCCGGTTTGTTGGGGGAGCAATATATTGGTTTGACTGCGGGCGGTTCTGAAACGAATCTGAAAGCCGGAGATAAAATCACGATGACGCAGTCGGCTGTGGTGCTGGAAGACTTGATCAGTCAATTTTTGTACAGCAAAGCCGCCGATGGCAAGGAGAGTGCGAAATGAAACAGACACTGACAATCTGGTGGCGTGCGCTGGCCCTGACCCTGTTGCTGGCAGCCATGACCGGGTGCGCTACCACCGGGCCGGGCAGCAAGGCTGATCCGCTGGAACCCTTTAACCGTGCCATGTTCAAGTTTAATGATGCGGTCGATACCGTGGCGCTTAAACCGGCCGCTACCGTGTATCAGGGTGTATTGCCGCAATTTGTGCAAACCGGGGTCGGTAATTTCTTTGGTAACCTGGCCGATGCCTGGACTGCCGTCAACAATTTGTTGCAGGGCAAAGTGGCCGATGGCATGAGTGATGTGATGCGGGTGGCCGTGAATAGCACCTTTGGCTTGCTCGGCGTGCTTGACATTGGCTCTGAAGCGGGCCTGGTGAAACACAAGGAAGATTTCGGCCAGACCCTGGGCAAGTGGGGCGTCAAGCCGGGGCCATATGTGGTGTTGCCCTTGTTTGGGCCATCCACCCTGCGTGACACTTTGTCTTTGCCAGTCGATTTGACGGGCGACCCGTGGTCGTATGTCAAACCGTCCGGCTTGTTTGCTGCCGGGTCGGTGGTGCGGGTGGTGGATTTGCGCGCAGCAGCACTTGACGCCAGTAATCTGGTGGAAGATGCGGCGC
>JBDLSU010000782.1:0-2567 GCA_039799405.1 Pseudomonadota bacterium
GCATTTGCGGCCCTATTTTGCGCCGGAAGGGTTTGATTATCTGTGCCAGCAAATGGGCTTTTTACACACCAATGTGAGCCGGATTCGCCAGAATTTTTCCATCGGAATGACGCCGAAAGACTAAGCCCATGAAAACCACCACCACAAAAAATTACATGCTCGAATTCAGCGGCTGGGCACAGGGGCGTATTGCCACCGATCCCGATCCCAGCAATGAACTGCGCGGCGTCAGCGGTTATACTTTTGCGTTGCCGGGCGAAGCCAATCTGGATCGCATTATTTATTTTCAGGAAAAAGAAGGTGTGATCCGGCGCTCCCACTGCCCGCAAGTCGGGGTCAAGGTGAGCGGCGGCTATGAATTTGTCACGCGTGGCAGCGGCGGCGATGTCAGCTTTGTCAGTAAAACGCCGATTGAAAAGGGTCACCCCCTGTACCATGCCAAGGTGGATTTACTCGACCAGCCCTTGTTTGATTCGCGTAACAGCATGATTATTTACAATGGCTTTGGCATCGTCAACCCGTTCATTTTGAGCGTGGAAGGCAAGAAACTGACGCTGCAGCGCCGCTTTTATGCTGAGCCCGACAATCCGCAAGAAGACTTGAGCAGCTATGACATTAGCTCGCTCAAGCAGTACACCATGAGCACGGTGGTGATGAATTCGGTGGAATGGATTTTAAAAACCGGGGTACTGGATCGCACCGCGTTTCGCAATGAACGGCTGGCGCTGTTGCAAGCTGATTTAAAGCCATTGCAACTTCAGTTGGCACAACATCCGCAGGACAAGCAGTTGAAGATCGAGATTGCGGCGCTCAACAAGCGCATTGCCGAACTGAAGATCAACGACCCGGACAACCGCCGCACCAATCAGATTGGCACCCAGGTCTTGTTGAGTTATCCGCTCAATGCCAAGGCGGCCTGGGTCAACGATAAAAAAATCCAGCCCCCGGCAGCTTGGCCGCTGAATTTATGGATGGGCGGCTGGGATGCCGATGCGCTGGGCTTTGCGGTGCATGGCTATGTGCAAATTATTCTGGAGGACTAGACTTGGCAATACATAAGCGCTGCAACAGCCTATAGCAAAGCCCGCCATTGCTGCAATTTTTGCTCAAACGTGCGTTGGGCATAGGCGGGTGAACTGGATGGCAGTTGCAGCGTAACAAAACCGCTGGCGGCAAACTGCGGGGCAAATTTGCCGGATGTTTTGCCGTTGAAGCCAATTTTGCGCAACGCCGGGCAATGCTGGCGCAGCATCGAAAAATCATTGGCTTGTGCTTGCCGGATGGCGGAATCCAGACTGCCCTCACGGGCGCAGGCACCCAGCACGTCCCACACGCCTATACGGTGCGCCAACAGACGCGGCAGGCGCTCCAGGTAGGGCAAGGCGCATAAATCTTCCCCCAGCAAAACTGAGAGTAGCGGCCAAAACTGGTTGCGCGGGTGGGCGTAGTATTGTTGCGCCGCCAGCGAGGCCGCGCCGGGGAAGCTACCAAGTATCAGGATTTCGGTGGCGCTATCAATCACCGGGGCCAGACCGCTGTGCAGATTGAGCGGCGCGGCAGCGGGCGGGCTGGCGGACGGGCTAACATCAAGGTTGCGGTCGGAATGGGTGTTGTCGGCTAAGGGCTTCATACGCTGGGGCTTGCAAAAAATACAGAAAAATCGGGCCAAACTATTATACGATAGCGCCAGACGCTAACCAGAGGGCATTGCATGCCGCATTTATTTCTGTGGCGCGGCCAGGCCCTGGTGCTGGGTACGCGTCTTGATTCTCAACCGCACAGCCATTTTGCGCTGCAAATGAGCTATGGCATCGATACACCATTTCGCGCCCGGCTTGATCCAGACCAGCCCTGGCACAGCACCCGCGCCGCGATTTTCGGCCCCAACCAACAGCATGAACTGGCTTGCGATGGCGCGGCATTGGCCCACTTGTTTTTAACCGTACCCACCTGCCCCAGCAGCCTTGACGCAGGTTTTGCGCTTCAGCCCGAATTTACTGCGCTGGCCGATTGTTTTGCCCAGCCTGATTCGCTGGCGCTGGAACAAGCGCAAAACGTGCTGGAACGCTGGCGCAGCCTGGTGCCCGCGCTGGCCCAGCCGCCCGCACCGCAAGGGCGCGACGCCAGCCGGATTGCGCGCGCGCTGGACTGGATTGAGGCGCATCCGCAAGCAGAACCCAACGGCGCGCAACTGGCCGAACTGGTGCATTTGTCCAGCAGCCGCTTCACCCACCTGTTCCGCGCGCAAACCGGTTTGACGCTGTCGCGCTATTTGCTGTGGACGCGGCTGTTAAACGCAATTGAAGCCGTGGCACAGGGGCAAAACATGACCGAGGCGGCGCACACTGCAGGCTTTGCCGATCTGGCGCATATGAGCCGCAGCTTTCGTGCCATCTTCGGCATTACCCCGTCCGAACTGTTAAAGATGACGATTGCGTTCAAGCACCGTAGCGGCCTGGTTCGCTACAATCCTGCCATACCTGTTCCAGCAACGGCCGCCACATCGGCCATTATGAAATAAACCCAATCAGGAGAACCAGCATGGATACCGCCACCGACACCCGCAA
>JBDLSU010000783.1:0-3059 GCA_039799405.1 Pseudomonadota bacterium
AGGGCGTTGACCCTGGCCTGGATTTTTCTGACATCGACAGCGTGCGCCAGTGCGTGGAATACTGCAACGACATCCCGGTCCACCCGCGCCACCCGTATGTGGGCGATCTGGTGTTCACCGCGTTTTCCGGCTCGCATCAGGACGCTATCAAAAAAGGCTTCGCCAAACAGCAAGCCGACGCCATCTGGGAAGTACCGTATCTGCCGATCGACCCGGCTGACCTCGGCCGCAACTACGATGCGGTGATCCGCGTCAACAGCCAGTCCGGCAAGGGCGGCATCGCCTATTTGCTGGAAACCGACTACGGCTTCACCCTGCCACGCCGCCTGCAAATCGAATTCAGCCGCGCGATTCAGCAACTGACCGACGCCACCGGTCGCGAAGTGCGCGCCAAAGATGTCTACGCCGAATTCCGCAAACAATACCTCGACCACCCCGCCCCCTACCAATACCTGGGCCACCACATCAGTGAAACCAAACAGGGCGGGCATGAGATTGATATCGTGGTCGAATTAATGCACCACCACCGCCTGATCACCGTGCGCGGCCACGGCAATGGCCCGATTGATGCGTTTGTGGCCGGTCTGAACATGCCGGTGCGGGTGATGGATTATGTGGAGCATGCGCTTACGTCCGGGGCCAATGCGCCAGCGGTAAGTTATGTGGAGATGCGCTTTGGCGATAGCCCGAGCGGCTATGGCGTCGGGATAGACCAGAATATTGTGACCGCTTCGCTGAAGGCGGTGATTTCTGGCTTGAACCGGCATGTAATGGCGCAGGGTGAGCCTGCGAGTGAGGATGAGGAGAGTTTGGCGGCGTAGTGGGGTAGCTCGGCTCCAGGGCTGAAGCCATCGTAAATTCCTGACCAAGCCAACAAACGTAGAGTGGGCACGCTTTTGTGCCCACGCTTTAATGCGCAAAACCCTGAAATACCTCATCCAATGTCTGTGCATCCATGCCGCGATCAAACCAGTCATCGATTTGTGCCACAGCGGCTTGTTGAATCCGTGCTTGAATCGCTGGCGGCAAACTGCCAAATCGGCGGGTCAACAAGCGGGATAACAGTTCGGTTTTGCCGCCCTGCAGCCCTTTTTGCTCACCCTCATGAAGCTTTTGTTCCAGCTTTATGCGTTCAACCGAGCTAATGTATTCCATTCTTTTTCCCTCCTCCAGTGCATCAATAAAAGTGGATAACTTCAGGGCCAATTCGGGTGGCAAGGCCATCATCCAGTCGATTACCAGAAAAAACTGGCGAATCAGGGTAGCATCCCATTGATGGGCATGTAACAAACGTATTAGCCTGCATTTTACTTCATAGCGTCGGTTCATGTCATTGGCGGTTGCCCGGTTTTTCAGATACGCCAGGGTCAACAAAGCAAACGGGTTGGGATTGGTTTCCAGTGCTGCTTCTTGTTCCGAAAAACGCAGCAATTTAGCGATGGGAAATTGAAAATCCAATTGGCATTCCATTACAGAATAGCTATAACGACGAGGTAACCAGTTTGGTGCATCATCGCCCAAAACCGCCATGCTGACTGCGGGCTTGCCGTAAAGGTCAAAGATACGATAATGATAGACAAACATGCGCTGTGCAAAGTCAGCCTGGCGGGATACTTGCACTTCCAAGTGGATGCACAGCCAGTCTTCCTGGCCTGACAGGCGACGCACCTTGACCAGTTTATCAACATGACGGGTGCCAACCAGGGCATCTTTGGCGATGGCTTGCAATTCCTTGTCCAGAAACTCATGCTGAAACGACCAATCAATTTGCGCATGCGCAGCAGGAAAATAAAACGCCATGAAGGCTTGAAAATGCTGTTCAACGGCTATTTTCCATGGAGTATCGTAGTCGGCGGTGGGTGATGTATCGATAATTTCGGCAGCGGCTTGTGGGTTATTTTCCATGGTTTGCTCGCGAAATGATGGGAAACTTTAGAATGGAATAACTGTATATTTGAACATATATAATTGCAAGAACTTTTCCAGGGCTGTTGCGAAAAAGCACTATGCGTGGGTGAGAGCGAAGCGTCCAACTTGACTTATTTTTGCCCTAACCGGGATCAATCTTTTTCGGACGTGCCATTGCACTGCTCATGCCCGATTCGAAAGACCTGCAGATATTCACACCATCGACTGCGTAAAAAAACGTGGGATGAAAGTCGCTTGAAGCGCTGAAATAGCGAATAAAAAAAACCACCATTTTTATGGCACGAAAATGCCTCAATAAATTCAGGAGTTGCAATGGCAAGTAATGGCGATCACATGCGAAATGCGTTAAAACGGTTTTTGTTACCCGAAATAGCTGACTTTGGCTTCGTCGGCAAACCAGTCGCGTTTCATCGCGTCAGGGATAATTATCACGATTTGCTGTCAATACAGTACTGGAAATATGGCGGTAAATTTATTTTGGAGTTCGCACGCCGGGAACGTGGCCCGTTCGTAACAAGTTGGGGGCCAGTGATTCCTGAGGAAAAACTGGAAATCGGCTACATCGATGTGTTGCAACGCGCCAGACTCGAACAGTGCGGGCCAAGGGCCGGAAAAGGCTTTCGCGGATTCAATATTTGTCTTTTGGCATGGCATTTATTCTGTATACTCACAGCAACTTTTAACCCCCGCCATTTCCCCACCCTTTCCATGCCGTCCACCTCTTCGCGCCACCGCCCCGCCACCCAGCAACTGCATCGCCTGCAATTTACCGGTACCGGTGCGGAATATTTTCGTATCTGGGTGGTCAATCTGCTGCTCACCATCCTCACTTTCGGCGTGTATTCAGCCTGGGCCAAGGTGCGGCGTTTGCAGTATTTTTACCGCAATACCCAATTGGCCGGGGCGATTTTTGATTACCATGGCAATCCGAAAGCCATCCTCAAGGGGCGGATACTGGCGTTGGTGTTGATTGCGGCTTATAAAATTTCGTCCGGCATTTCGCTGGCGGCGACTGTGGTCGTGGTGGTGATTCTGACCGCGATTACACCCTGGCTGCTGGCGCGTGCGTTTCGCTTCAAGATGGTTAATTCCAGCTATCGCGGTTTGCGCTTTAACTTCAATGGCTCGGT
>JBDLSU010000784.1:0-4821 GCA_039799405.1 Pseudomonadota bacterium
TTTGCCTTGTTGATGTTGCGTGCCAGCGTGCGTGAGTGTCTGATATTTCTGGCCGCATCAGTCGCTAAAACGATGGCGGATGCCGGCATTGTGCGCCCAAGTTTGTCAAAGTGCGCTTTTACTGTTTTCTTTTTTGCCTCTTGCAAAGAGTAGTCATTAAGCAGTTCGTGCGCATTTGCGCCAGAACCAGACTTTGCAACCTGCAGCGCGGCTGCGATCCTTTGGGCAGTGATTGTGTTGGTTTTTTGATCTGTACTTTCAAGCTCTTTCGACACGTCATCTCCCTTTTTTGTTGCGTGAAATAGTTAAAGCCAGAATTGTATCGTAATTTTTCCGCAAGTAGATTCGATCCAGGTTTATTTTGCTTTAAACAATATCGTTCAATATAGTTGGGTAGCAATGACAGGTGATGACAGAACTGTGCTTTGAATTGTCTTTTGTTTGGCCTCTCAGTGCAACCGGATAGTGAAATAGTTTTTCGCCAAGGCGGTTGGGGAACACAATCAACCCCGCATCGCATTTCCGAAACACCCACCCCATGCCAACCATCAAATTTTGCCAAATGTAACAGAACCACATAATTTTTACAGTATAGTGTCCCATGGGCTGGCCGTCTCAATAAGAAAGTAAAACAACAATCCGTGACCCAAACCCCGGCTGGTCCCCCATCTTCCTGGAAACTGAGAGAGAAACATGTCGGCTTTGCATCAACCTGCTTCGCAGTCGCCGCCTCCTATGGCCGATGCGTTGTCGAAAGATTTTTATTTGTTGTGGTTTGGGCAGTTTATTTCTGCGTTTGGTAGCGCCTTGACTTCGTTTGCCATCGGCATCTGGATTTACGAGCGTACCCAATCCTCGCTGGCGCTGGTGAATATGATGTTGTGCGCCACCTTGCCGACCTTGCTGTTGTTGCCCTGGGCGGGCAGTGTGGCGGATCGGGTCAACAAGCAGCGGGTTCTGATTGGCAGCGATCTGCTGGCCATCAGCGCGGTCGGGGTGATTGCGTATTTGCTGGCGCAGCAGCAGTTGCAGGTGCCGATGTTGTATGGCATGCAGATTCTGGTGGCGCTGGCGCTGGCGTTTCAGGCCCCGGCCGGGCAGGCTGCCATGGTGCATATGGTGCCGAAATCGCAATTTGGCCGGGCTGGCGGGATGTTTGCGATTTCGCAGGCGGTGTCGGTCATGGCCGGGCCGCTGCTGGCATCATCTTTACTCAAAATTATGCCAATGCAACAGATTTTGTATCTGGATCTGGCTAGCTTCGCCGTTTCCATTTTGTGCTTGCTGCTGGCGCGTTTTCCGGTGATTCAAAATGAGGTTGGCTGGTCATTCTGGCGGCAGCCCTGGCGTGATCTGGGTGCGGCCTTCGGTTTCTTTTTCAAATTCCCCAGCATGGCACTCATTTACGCCTATCTGGCGCTGGGCGGTTTTCTGGCCGGTATGGTCACGGTATTGGTGACGCCGCTGGTGTTGTCGATGAGCACGGTGGACGTGTTGGCAAACATTAGCGCCAGCGCGGCGCTCGGGGTATTTTTGGGCGGGCTGGGCATGGCGATCTGGGGTGGCCCCAAGCGCTGGCATAGCGGGATTTTGAGTTTGAGCATGCTGGAAGGGCTGGCGGTGGCGCTGGCTGGTTACTTTACCCAGGCCTGGGCTTTGTGCTTGCTGGCGCTGCTGGTGATGTTGTCCAATTCGCTATTGCAGGGCAGTGTGTTGGCGGTGTGGCGGCGCAAGGTGCCATTGGTGCAGCAGGGCAGTGTGGCGGCCTTGCAGCGCGCGATCGATTTGAGCCTGATGGCGCTTTCCGGCTGGCTTGGCGGCTTGCTGGCGGACTGGTGGCTGGAACCGGCCATGCGCGCTGGCGGTAGCCTGGCCGGTAGCGTTGGTCTGTGGTTTGGGGTAGGGCCGGGGCGCGGCATTGGCTTGCTCTTTGTTGGCGTCGGCACGCTGGTGGTGTTGATGTCGCTGGCGGCGCTGGGTAGCCGCCGCTTGCAGCAACTGGAAACCGATGTGCCGGATGCGTTTTAAGGCCGACCGCATCACCGCATTGCCCCTTAGCTCGACCCTTAGCTCGCACCTTTGTTGATCACACGAATTGATAATCAAGCAATTCACTGAATTGTCTTCACAGAATTTGCCTATGAATCCGACCATGACTGTTGAATCGATTTCTCATCCGCTCTCTTCCGTACAAAGTGTGATCTGGCTGGATCAAGCGATGCAACCGGGCACCGCGCTCTACCATATCGGCTTTGCCTTGCAACTGGATGGCGTGGTCGATGCCGCGCTGTTGCAGCAAGCCATCGATATCGTTGCCAACCAGCATGACAGTTTGCGCATGGTCCTACGCGCCACCGACACCATGCCGCAGCAAAGCGTGCTGCCGCAAGTGCATATTCCACTGCAATGTGTTGATTTCTCTGGCGCGCCGGACGCAGAAGCGCAGGCGCAAGCGTTTTTGCAGCAGCAATTTCAAACTCCGTTTCAACTGTTCGATAATATTTTGTGGCATAGCTGGCTGGTGCAGGTCAGCCCGACGCGCGGCTATTGGTTGCTGCGCTTTCACCACATCATGACCGATGGCTTTGGCGTGGCGCTGATCGGCCATCCGATTGCCAAAACCTATACCGCCTTGCTGCGCGGTCAGCCGCTGCCGGATGTGTCGGGGCCATCGTATTTTGACTTTTTGCCGGACGACCAGGCCTATTTGCAATCGAGCCGCTACCAGCGTGACCAACAATTCTGGGCCGCGCGCTTCCCGTATCTGCCGCCAGCGCTGTTTGATCGCAGCGTTGAGCGCAACCTGGAACGCAGCCTGGAACCCGGCGGCAACAGCGCGGCAGAAGGCCCGGGCGGTAGCGGCCAGCACCGCTGGTTTATGCCGCGCTCTTTGTACGGTCAGCTCAAGCAACTGGGTGGCGGTTCGGCCGCGCATGTATTGCTGGCGGCGATGGCGCTGTACTTCGGCCGCATGACGGCACAAAGCCAGGTGGTGATCGGGGTGCCGGTGCATAACCGCAGTAGCGCCGCGCAAAAACGCAGCATCGGCGTGTTTTCCTCGGTCAACCCAATCGGCATCGAACTGGATTTGCAGCAGGATTTTCACCACGCCATGCAAAGCGTGGCCGAGCAATTGCAGCGCTGCTACCGCCATCAACGCTTTCCGCTGGCGGAAATCAACCGCCAACTGAAACTGGCGCACACCGGGCGCGGCCAGATTTTTGACATCAGCTTTTCGCTGGAAGCGTTTGATGGCGATGAATATTTTGGTGATATCGCCACCACCGCAGTGGCGATGGATAACGGCCACGAAGCCAATCCCATGGCATGGTATTTCCGTGACTATCAAAAAGAGGGCGATATTCTGGTCGATTTCCGCTACCAGAGTGCGCTATTTCAGCCGCAGGAAATAGAACAACTGCAACAGCGCTGGCTGGCCCTGTTGCAAGCGCTGGTGGCGCAGCCGGATTTGCCGCTGCAGCAGATTGCGCTATTGACCGCGCAAGAACGAGCCCAATGGCTGCAATTTAACGCCACCCGGCAAGACTATCCGGGCGCAAAGCAGTGCTTGCACCAGTTGATAGAAGCCCAGGTCGCTGCCACCCCGAGTGC
The DNA here is from genome assembly GCA_039799405.1 of Pseudomonadota bacterium. Lineage (GTDB taxonomy): Bacteria > Pseudomonadota > Gammaproteobacteria > Burkholderiales > Burkholderiaceae_D > CAMBDR01. The sequence goes on from JBDLSU010000784.1 coordinate 3,613, forward strand.
GGTAGCGCTGCGCTATGAAGATCAACTGATCAGCTATGCCGAACTGAACCGCCGCGCCAATCAACTGGCGCGCCGCATGCAAGCCGCTGGTGTCGGGCTGGAAGCGCGCGTGGCGGTATGCATGGAACGCAGCCCGGAACTGGTCTGGAGCTTGCTGGCGGGATTGACCGCGGGCGCGGCCTATGGGCCGCTCGACCCGTCTTACCCGGCACACCGGCTGGCCTTCCTGCGGCAAGACAGCGCCCCGGCGCTGGTGCTGGGGCAAGGCCCGTTGCTGCCGATGTTGCAGGGCTTGCTGGCGCAAAGCGCCGATGCTGGCGGCGTGGCGTTGTGGGATGTCAACGCTTTGGAAATGGCCAACATCGACCTGGCCAACATCGACCTGGCCGATGCAGCCAATTTGTCCGTGCCCGCTTTGCAGCCAAGCAATCTGGCCTACATCATCTACACCTCCGGCTCCACCGGCATGCCCAAAGGTGCAATGAACCAGCATGATGGCGTGGTCAACCGCCTGCTGTGGGCGCAGCAGCATTATCTGGTGCGCCCGCACGATGTGATCTTGCAAAAAACCCCGTTCAGCTTTGACGTATCGGTATGGGAATTGTTTTTGCCCCTGATCAGCGGCGCGCAACTGTTATTGGCGCGGCCGCAGGGCCAGCAAGACCCTGTGTATCTGGCGCAACTGTGCCAGCAGGGCCGGGTCAGCATGTTGCACTTTGTGCCGTCCATGCTGGGCGTGTTTTTGCAGCACGCGCAACTGCCAGCTTGCGTGCAAAAAGTGTTATGCAGTGGCGAAGCCTTGCCGTATGCCATGGCGCAGCGCTTTATCCGGACTTACCCGCAGATCGAATTACACAATCTGTACGGCCCGACCGAAGCTGCGGTTGATGTCACCGCCTGGGATTGTCGCCAAGCGGTGCCCGGTGGGCGCGCGATCGTGCCGATCGGGCAGGCCATTGGCAATATTCAGGTCTGGGTACTCGATAGCGCCTTGCAACTGGTGCCGCCGGGCGTGCCGGGTGAAATTTATCTGGGCGGGATTGGGGTCGGGCGCGGTTATTGGCAGCGCGAACAACTTAGCCACGAGCGTTTTATCGATAATCCCTTGCTGCATTTGGGTGCCACGGTTTACCCCGGCAAATTGTATAAAACTGGTGACTTGGGCCGTTGTCTGCCGGACGGTAGCATCGAATATCTGGGCCGTAACGA
>JBDLSU010000785.1:0-4000 GCA_039799405.1 Pseudomonadota bacterium
CACACCGCACGGCACACCGGAGCAAGTCAACCTTGGATTCGAGTATTTTGCAATGGTGGACGTGTTAAACACCTCCGGATAAGCCATGATGGTGGCAAACTTATTGTCTACACCATAACCAAGGGCATAAGCATAGCGGGTACCTCTCGTTTCGCCTTGGCGGCGCGAGTGACCCAAGCCCATGGCATGGCCAAATTCATGCGCCATGGATAGCGCACCGCAGCCTGGCCCCACCACGGCGAAGGCATATATCGAAGCCACCGCCTCCCAAGCCACGCCGCAAAGGCCTGACTTGCTAAGCTGCATCACATAATCTGCCCCAAGTGCGGCGCGACGGGCAGCAACCGTGGTATTGGCTTGCACATTACCGAGCACCTTTCCCATATCGGCAGTCGTGTCATTATTTGCCATCACGCCCACCAGCCGCCATTGGATATCCACCTTGCTGTTTGCATTAACCGTATTGACTTGGTTAACCCAACCCTTCATGGCGGTTTCGACCGCACCATTAAAATACGTCTTACTGTAATTATCATACGTCACCAGCAAATCAACTTGCACGGCAGCCGCTGGCGCGGCGATTAACGCAAAAGACAGGGATGCCAACAAAGGCTTCATATTCATTTTCATATTCATTTTTATTCCTTGGTTCCAAATTGAAATTTTTTATAGGATGGACTTTGCTGCGTGCATGGCATAAACAAATTGATGCCTGCCGCATGATTAATTCGACATAATCCGGTTTTCCGTTGAAACTTTCAGCGTCGCATTCAGCCCAGCGCAACGATACGGCAAGCACTTCTTTACCGCAATTAGCCGAAAGGTTAATTTCACCATGAAATAAATATGGAAATTTTTATTTGGCAATGACTACTCGCCAGCACTTTGTGGTGGCAGATGGATAATTCCACGCCGCAAGGCCATTACCACCGCTTCGGTACGGTCTTGCGCACCCAGCTTTGCCATGATCGCATTCACGTGCGCCTTGGCCGTGGCCAGTGACACATACAAGCGATCCGCAATTTCCTGATTGCGCAAACCCTGCGCCAACAATTCAATCACCTGATGTTCCCGTGCCGACAAGCCATGCGCACCGACCGTATCGAGCAAGGCGGCCATTTGGGCCGAAATCCACCTGCCGCCCGCATGCACGCTACGCACCGCTTCCAGCACTTCGCTGGCGGGGGCACCTTTGTTCAAAAAACCATCGGCACCGGCGGCCAGCGCAGCACGCGCATCGGCATCACCATCAAGTGAAGTGAGCGCGATCAAACCCGCCTTCGGATGCGCGCTGCGAATGGCTTTGATGGTCGCGATGCCATCTTGCCCCGGCATGCGCAAATCAATCAATGCCACGTCGGGCAGCAGGCTGGCAAACAGCGATACCGCCGTCAAGCCGTCCCCTGCTTCGCCAACAATGTTGAATTCAAGGTACTGGCTAAACAAAGCCTGCAACCCCTCTCTCACAATCGGGTGGTCATCAACCAGAAAAACCTTAATCTGTGCATTCGTCATAAAACCCCTTTCCAATCTATTCAAGGCTATTCGTGAGCTTATTCGTAAGCTACGTAAGCTATTCGCCTGGCGGCCATCCTGGTTGCGATGGCCTCATATTCATATTGCATCGCCATTTATGGCAATTGGCCGAAAGGTTAATTTTAAAAAATTGGGGCAGGCGCAGAGAAATACCCGGTTGCCACGCTCATTCCTGGAAAAGTGGCAGCACCACCTGAATGCAGGTGCCCTGGCCGCTGGCCGAGTCCAATTTAAAGCTCCCATGCAGTTCCGCAACCCGCTCCTGCATGCCCAACAAGCCAATACCTGGTACCACCGCTTCGGAGGTTTTGTCAAAACCGATACCATCATCCTTAACCAACAGCGCCACTTCATTGCTGCGCCAGGCCAGCAGCAGCACAATCTTCCTGGCCTTGCCATGGCGCAGCGCATTGGTCACACCTTCCTGGGCAATGCGAAACAAGGCCAGCTCCACATCGCCATTGAGTTGCACCACCTCGCCCTCTTGCCGCACCTCCACCACAATCGCGGTGCCCACGGTCAGGCGCGGCAAATCACGCCGCAGGGTATCGACCAGATTAATCGGCGTGTGCTGCTTCTTTTTGGCGCTACGCAAGGCGTTGAGCAATTGGCGGGTTTGGGCATGCCCGTCCCGAGCCAGTTCCATGGCACGCTCAACATACGACAAGCCGCTGCGCGCTGGCCTGGTGGGCGAAGTGAGCGGGATTGCCGAGGTATCCTGGCTTTGTTCACGCGTTAGCACTGAACGCGCCGTTTCGAGTTGTAGCAGCACACCGGTCATGGTTTGCGACAGGTTATCGTGCAAATCGAACGATATTTGCTGGCGTTCAGCCTGAATCAACCTGGCCTGGGTTTCTTGCAGATACGACAGCGCGGCGGTTAATTCCTGATGCGATTGGGACAAATTGCGGTGCGCTGCCGAATTGGACATGGCAATGGCGGTATAGCTGGCCAGAATGCGCAAAAATTCGAGCTGATTCTCATTGTAGGCATACGGCTTGGGGCTTTGCACACTCAGGCAACCAATCACCTGTTGCTCAGCCAACAGCGGCAGGTAGACCACGGTTTCCATCGCTTGGCCCGAAATGGGTGGCAAGATCGTCGCAAGATAATTGCCCAGTTCAATCCGGCGATGGGTAATGAGTTCGCGCTGTTCCCGCACACACCAAACTGCCGGACGATTAGGCTCGTCAAGCGACAGCACCGAATTGGGCAAACGCTGCCCGTGTTCAATTTCATAGACATATTCGATCAGCTCATTGTCAATCAGCGCAATGGCAAACACATCCGCATCCAACCGTGCATACACTTGCTGATACACCCGCTCAAAGGCTTGCTCCATATCCAGTGTGGCGGTCAGCTCCCGGCCGATTTTACCGAGTTTGAGAATATCACTGGTGTGTGCATCAATCAGCTTTTGCAAGTGGCGCGCCTTGGCACGCAAACGCGCTACCCGCCAGCGAAACGTGCCAAACACCATGCCGCCCGTCAGTAGCAAGGCCCCCACCAAAAACCAGGTCGATTGCCACCATGCCGGCAAAACATGGAGCGCAATAGCTAACTCATCCGGACTAAACTGCCCCTGCCGATTGCTGCCGCGCACTTGCAGCGTGTAGCGGCCCGGCCACAAGTTGCCATAGGCTGCGCTACGATGGTCGGAATCGGTGTCGATCCAGTCTTTTTCGTAGCCTTGCAAGCGGTATTGGTAACGGTTTTTCTTGGGTTCGGCATAATCGAGGGCAGCAAATTCAATGGCAAAATTGCGCTGTGCGGGGTCAAGGGTCAGGCTGGCCGCGCTGCCTCTGCCAGCTTGTGCCGTCGGGTTGGCCAACGTACTCGCCAAAGTGTTTGCCAAAGGGTTTGCCAAAGTGCCGGGTGCCACCGTCACGCCATTGATTTTTAGTTCGGTAACGATGAGCGGCGGGGCGTAATCATCCGTTTTGAAGTGGGTCGAATCAATAATTGCCACCCCTTGCGTGCCGCCATAAAGCAGCAAACCATCACGGGTTTTGGCATAAGAACCAACCCAGGGTCCGCCGATATCGATGCCGTCGGCCTTTGTGAGCGGTATCATGCGCATCCTGCCTGGACCTGCGCCATCCGGTTCAATGACCACTGCCTCTGTCCAGATGCGGCCTTGCTGGTCTTCCTGCAAATTTCCCCCCAGGACTTTGCCGGGTTGGCCGAGCAGAGCGCTGACATGCTCGAACCGGGCCAGTTTGCTGTCCCGGCTTGTCAAGCGCTCTAGCCCCTTGTCGGTGGCGACCCACAGGCGGTCATGGCTGTCCACCAACAGGCCTGAAATAGAGTCGGAAATGAGTCCGTCCGTGCGGTTTGGTTCGGATGGAACGCGAATGAGACCCCGGTGCCCCGGTTCATGCAGCCACAGACCGTTAGTTGTACCGATCCAGATGCGACCTTGTCTGTCTTGGGCCAGTGCATGGACATGCGATGCGATCGCCTT
>JBDLSU010000786.1:0-4172 GCA_039799405.1 Pseudomonadota bacterium
CCAATAATTGTGCAACCCGCTATGGCGTAACCACAGCATGATCAACAAAGTGGTACACAAAATCAACACTGCCGCCCAGGAATCGGGCAAGGTACGGGGTTTGGCCGGTGGCCGCTCGCCATGAATGGAAAAATAAGCCATACGTTCAATACTGATAATAAATAAATGCAGGAATACCACTGGGCGCAAGCAAAATAATCATTTGCACTGCCGCCGCCACGGGCAGCGGTTTCCAGTACCAGGCCACCCCCCGCATGCGGCGCAAGACCAGTTCACGCAAGGGGTTGCTAAACTGCCAGAACACAAACATCAGCAGCATGAAAGCAAAACCGCCCAGCACATTCAATTGCAAGGCCACGCCAGTATGGCCCAGCCCGGCCAGATAATGCCAGGCATCAACCGCACTGTCGGCACGGAAAAACACCCAGGCCAGGCAAACAAAATGGAAGGTCAAAATCGCACCCAGCCATTTTGGCATACGCCACGGAAACACTTTTTCCCAGACATTTTGCCCGATCATGCCCGCGCCATGAATCGCGCCCCAGACCAGATACTTCAGGCTGACACCATGCCACAAACCACTGAGCAACATGCTGGCGAGCAAATTGAACTGGGTGCGCAGCCAACTGCCCTTATTGCCGCCAAACGAAATATACACATAATCGCGAATCCAGGTCGAGAGCGAAATATGCCAGCGCCGCCAAAAGTCACGCAAGCTGTTAGCGCGGTAGGGTTGATTAAAATTGGGCGCGATCTGGTAACCCAGCAACAACGCCAGCGCAATCACCAGCTCGGAATAGCCGCTGAAATCGAGGTAGATTTGCATGGCATAGGCATACATGCCGAGCCACAGTTCCAGCCCGTGGTACGCGTCCGGATTGGCAAACAGCGGGTTGACCCAGTGTTCTGCCAGCCAACTGGCCAGCCACACTTTTTTAGCCAGTGCCGACAAAATCAACAGCAGCGCGGCATCACCATCTTGCACTTTGCGTGGCTCAGTGCTTTGCAATTGCAGCAGCAAGCCCTGTGGCCGCGCAATTGGCCCGGCCAGCAGAGTCGGAAAGAAGGAAAGATATAACAGCGTGTCAAAAAACGAAGCCCCTTGCGCCTTGCCACGCCCCAGATCGATCAAATACGCCAGCGCCTGAAACGTGTAAAACGAAATGCCGACTGGCAACAAAATATCCAGCGGCGGAATAATCCAGGCCAAATGGGCCTGATCGAATGCCAGTTGAATTTGCACCCGGAAAAATTCATAGTATTTGAACACGCCCAAATTGAGCAAAGAGATAGTCACTCCCAGCGCCACCCAACGGCGCTGCTGTGGGCCGCGCGCGGCGATTTGCCCGGCGCACACACTGACCACACTGGAATAGATGAACAAAATGGCGGCAAAACGCCAGTCCAGCAAGCCATAAAAACCATAGCTTGCCAGCAATAACAGGATTTTTTGGGAACGGAGCCAGCGCTGCAAGCCCCAGTACAGCAACAGGAAGGCAACAAAAGCGAAAGCAAATTCCGGGGTCAAATAACTCATGGCAGGTCAATCAGGTAGAGGTGCGCATTGTACCGCGTTTGCACCTCTTTTTGCTGGCAAATCCCTTCATTTTCCGGCGCTTTTGCCCCTGTTGGCGGAGTATTTATTCACACCCTGACCACGGGTCACTTGAAAAAAACCCGGGGGTACGGCCATGAAAGCCCTGTCCTGTGCGAACGGCCATAGTATGATAGCCGACACGCTGGCAGTGCTGCCTTGACCGAATTTTGCGGAGATAACCATGAAAATCTATTTGCTCTATACCGGCGGCACCATCGGCTCGGTAGGCAGCCCCTTAAAACCGTTGCAAGGCCCGGCCTTTGGCGCAGCGTTTCAGACGGTGATTGCGCCGCTGATCAATTCGCAGATGCCGGACACCGAAATCGAGTATGACTTTTTCCCACAAACGCTCGACTCCACCAATATGCAGCCATCGGACTGGGTCACGATTGCGCAAAAAGTTCTCGACAACTATGCCAGCCACGATGCTTTCCTGATCTTGCATGGCACCGATACCATGGCCTGGACTTCATCGGCATTGTCGTTCATGTTACCCGGGGTGTGCAAACCGGTGCTGGTCACCGGTTCGCAATTGCCGCTGTTTTTCAGCCCGGATGGCAACAGTTTCAATTTACTGTTCAACACCGACGCCTTGCGCAATGTCATGGGCGCGCTGCAATTTTTAAAATTTGGCATTCCCGAAGTCGGCCTGTATTTTGCGGATGCGCTCAACCGTGGCAACCGCGCCGTCAAAAGTAATGCCAGCGAATTTACCGCCTTCACTTCCCCCAATTTCCCACCGCTGGGCACCTACGGCGTGCTGCCGCAAGTCAATCAAAACCTGCTGCTCCCCGCCCCCGCTGCGCAAGCGCTGCGCCATCATCTGCCGCAAGTGCAGGCTGATCTGCAAACCATTGCCCAACATATCGACCAGACTGGCGTGATCCAGTTTGTGATTTTCCCGGCCTTTTACAGCCATAGCGGCGGTTCGTTGCTGGTGTCGATGCTCAAGCAAATCCGCCAGATTGATCCGCCACTCAAGGGGATTATTTTTGAATCATTTGGCGCGGGCAATATTCCGGATTTCAAGGAAATGCAAGACGTGATCCACGCCATGCGCGACGCCGGCATTGCCATGGTCGATTGCACCCAGGTGCATTCCGGCGATGTCAACTACAACGCCTATGCCACCGGTTCCTGGTTGCGTCAGGCCGGGGTGCTAAGTGGCTTTGACATGACCCCGGTAGCGGCCTTGACCAAGCTGATCGTCACCCTGGCGCGCTACCCCAATGCCCCGCTGGCGCAAATCCAGCAGGAAATGAGCCGCAATCTGGCCGGGGAAATGAATCCGGATGCGCGCTGACATGCAGGACTCGCTGCCAGTCCATGACACGGCGCTGCCTGGCACGCAAATAGCGCTGCTGGAAGTGGCAAGCCCGGCGCTGGAAGATGATTTTTTCCGCTATCTGGCCCGCCACATTCAGGATAATGGCAGCTTGGAAACCGGCTACTTCCAGCCGCTGTCACGCAGCGCTTCGCGTTTGTCAGAGAAAAAGGAAGCACAATTTCGGGCCAGTCTGAAATTGCCGTTCGGCGTACCGGGCTGGCGCAAAACCTGGGTGGCGCGGATAGCCAGCAATATGCATGAGGGCACAATTTTGGGCCATGTCGATTTACGCGCCCGGCCAGAGAGCTGCGCCGCGCACCGCTGCCTGCTCGGCATGGGCGTGGCCAGCAGCGCACGCCGCCAGGGCCTGGGCCAGCGCTTGCTGACCCACGCCTGCGACTGGGCGGCCCATGATGCGGCGCTGGAATGGCTGGATTTGCAGGTACTGGCAGAAAACCACGCCGCGATTGCCCTGTACCGCCGGGCTGGTTTTATCACCACCGGCCAGACTGCAGACATGTACCGGATCGATGGCAAAGCGATTGGATTGATCAATATGACGCTGGCGTTGAATGGGTGAAGCGGTATTGCCACCTCAATCACGCAACGATTCTGTTTGAACCCGGTTTCGCCAATAAACTGCGTCAATACAGCACGTTGACATCTGCCCCTGCCGCGCCAGCACCAGCCAGGGTAATGAAGTAGCACATCAGGCTGGCGCACAGCCCCAAAGAATCGTGCCCGCGTCCTTTTTATTGCATAGCAGGTGGCAAATAAACCACTCTGAACCGCTCGCAAGAAATCGATAATGTTTCATCGAACTCTCTGCCCGCGGCCTTGCATTCCCTGGTAAAAAATGCACGGTGGCTTTCCTGCCAGTAAGCAAGCGAACCGTCCCCCTCGCCTTCAGTCGCAGCGAACTCTGCGCTAACCTGATTGAAGGGTAGCAAATCGACACTCGTAGTCTCGATCACGCACAGTGGCTTACCGCTCCAATCCGTAACGATACTCAAATCGCCCGGCACAGGCAGGCGCTTGCCCTCTGCCGCATACGACCAGACAGCGCCTGCGGTGGCGCGTTTCACGCCAGCAATAACCAGAGCAGCCAGGTCGTTGGCGAGTGCCTCGCTATCGCCAAAGACGAAGGCTTCGTAGAAACGCTTTTCATCAGCGACATTTGTTGCTGCGGCAAATGCATTCCAAAAATCGCGCATTTCTGTTGGAATTTCTGTAGATGTCATGGCAGAA
>JBDLSU010000787.1:0-2951 GCA_039799405.1 Pseudomonadota bacterium
CGAATCGGTAATCAGGGTTTTGATTTCCTTGGCGGCACTGGCCGAACGCTGGGCCAGACTGCGCACTTCGGCCGCCACCACCGCAAAGCCGCGCCCGTCTTCACCGGCCCGCGCCGCCTCCACTGCCGCATTCAAGGCCAGAATATTGGTCTGGAATGCAATGCCATCAATCACGCTGATAATATCGACGATTTTGCCGGAACTGGCTTTAATCGATTCCATGGTTTGCACCACATTACTGACCACTTCACCGCCCTTGATGGCAGAATTGCTGGCGGATATGACCAGTTGATTGGCCTGGCTGGCGCTTTCGGCATTTTGCGTCACGGTTTCGGTCAGATGCGCCATCGAAGTACTGGTTTGTTCCAGCGAACTGGCCTGGGCTTCGGTGCGGGACGACAAATCGGCATTGCCGGCTGCAATTTCGGTGGAAGCGTCGGTAATGGCGTGGGTGCCCTGATGAATTTGTTGCACAATATTGATCAGGCCATCGCGCATGGTCAACATCGCGTGTAGCAAGCTCGATTCATCACCCGGCTGTAAGCGGATCGCCACCGTCAGGTCGCCATCCGAAATGGCGTGGGCAATTTTTGAGGCATAGCCGGGTTCGCCGCCCAACTGCTTTTGCAGGCTGCGCCAGATCGAAAAGCAGATGCCCAGCATTAAAGCCCCAAACGCCGCCGCGCCGAAAGAATTGAGCCAGATGCGCCCGGTCATGGTGCTGCTGACGGTATCAAGATACACCCCCGAACCGACCAGCCAACCCCATTCCGGGATATTAATCACGTAAGAAATTTTATCAATCGGAATTTTCGTACCAACCTTGGGCCATTGGTAATCGACATAACCCCGGCCTTCCTGGCTTTGCGCCATTTTGACCATTTCAACAAACAGGTGTTTGCCATTGGGGTCGGCAAAACCGGACATATCCTGGCCCTCGGTTTCCGGTTTCACCGGATTGAGCCAGGAGCGGTATTGCATGTCGATAATGAAAACGTAATTTTTTTCGTCATATTTAAGTGAGCGCAAGGTCGCAATGGCAGTTTTCTGGGCTTCGGCGCTACTCATTTTGCCGTCTACCGATAACTTGTAGAAATGCCGGATGATGGTATGGGCCGATTCCACCACCTGGCGCACCCCGATTTTGCGCTCTTCGATCAGCAACTGGCGCTCTGACCAGAGAAAAAACATCGATAACAATACGATGGAAGCGATTGCGCTGGCAATCAGGACAGCGAATTTGCCGCCAATTGTCATGTCATGCAGTTTTTGTTGCATCAAAACCTCCGATTTTGAATCGAATTGGTGAAATATCCACCGACCATGGGCACACAGGTTTTGATGCTACCATCTATTTACATTCGTTGGCGTTCAAATCATTTTTTTCAACTGCTTAAGTGATTTTTGATGATGATTTTTGACACTGTGTCGTCAAAATCGCTCAAAAGCGTCGAGCCTGGAGTAATTTTCACTGGCCTACCATCGGCCATCCATGAGTATAAAGTTCAGTGTTAGAATTGCTTCACTTTTTTAAAACAGACAAGGTAAGCCTGATGACGACATTGACCAAAGGCCAGCGTGTGCCACTTGCCAGTTTGTTTGGCAGCCAATATTCTCAAAACCAACTGCGCATCGGGATTGCGGCCCAAGGCATGACGCTTGATTTTGCCTGCTTTGGATTGGATGCCCATGGTAAATTGAGTGACGAGCGCTATATGTGTTTTTTCAATCAGCCCCATACGCCCTGTGGTGGTATTGCATTGTGTCAGATTGCTGGTGATGCGATTAGTTTCGAGCTGGCCCTGGATCGTCTGCCAAACACTATTGAGCGACTGGTGTTGACGGCCAGTGTGGATGGAACAGGCCATCTTTCAGGGCTAACATCGGGCCACGTGCGCCTGCTCAACCAAAACCAGCCAGTAGCAAAATTCGCTTTTTCTGGTGCTGACTTCAGCCAGGAGCGCGCGGTGATGCTGGCCGAGGTGTATCGCAAGGCTGGCGAATGGCGTTTTATGGCGGTGGCACAGGGATTCAATGGTGGACTGGATGCCCTGGTTACGTATTTTGGCGGTACGGTTCTTGAAAATACCTCAGCGCCAGCGCCAACGCCAACCCCATTAATGCCTGCGGTGCTACCGCCTGGCCCGGATTTGAAGAAACGCCTGTCTCTGGAAAAACGCATTGAGCGACAAGCGCCGCAGTTGCTCAGTCTGGTCAAGCAAGCCGGGGTATCGTTGGAAAAAGTCGGATTGGGCCAACATAGTGCCAAAGTTTGTCTGATTCTGGATATTTCCGGATCGATGAAATCGTTATACAGAGATGGCCTGGTGCAGAAATTTGCAGAACGCATTTTGGCACTGGCTTGCAAATTCGACGATGATGGTGAAATTGATGTCTTTTTATTTGGCGAAAATGTGCATCAACCCAAACCAATGAATCTCGATAATTGTGCAGGCTGGGTGCAAGCCGCCATTGCCAAATATCCGCTGGAGGGGGATACCCGCTATGGTCGTGCAATACAGGCCGTGCGGCGCTTTTATTTTCCCGACAGTACGGGTCTGGAGCGTAAAACGGTATTGCCAGCAGCCTTGCCGATCTATGCCATGTTTGTGACTGATGGCACCACTTCCGACAAGCCTATGACGGAGAAACAATTACGCTGGTCCAGCTATGAGCCTATTTTTTGGCAATTCATGGGCATTGGCAAAGGAAAAAAATCCCGTGATAAAAAGCTGGCGGCCTATGCCGATTCGGATTTCCCGTTTTTGGAAAACCTCGATCAGCTTGACGGCCGGTTGATCGACAATGCGAATTATTTTTGCACAGCATCCCCAGACGCGTATTCCGATGACCAACTGTATGATTTGCTGATGACCGAATACCCCGCCTGGATTAAATTGGCACGGCAACAAGGCTTGCTTGATCCGGTGTGATGTCTGAACCAACTTCAA
>JBDLSU010000788.1:0-2701 GCA_039799405.1 Pseudomonadota bacterium
CGTGGATTGGTGCCGGTTTGCTGCCGAGGGGGGAAATAGGATGATGCGTGTCTTGATGGTAATACTGTTGACCGGATTGGCGCTGCCAGTGTGCGCCCAAACCGTGCTGACCCTGATGAGCGGGGAGCGTGCGCCCTATGTGGGGGCCAATTTGCCACAAGGCGGGTATGTGGCAGAAATGGTGGAACAGGCTTTTGCCCGCTCCGGCTATCAGGTCAAGCTGCAATTTTCCAGTTGGGCCAGAGCGCGCTTGCAGACCGTGCAGGGCGAAGCCGCCGGTATGATCTGTTCCGCTCAGGATGGCAGCGCCAGCACTGAACTGGCGTATTCCGCGCCTTTCTTCGGCGGCACCACCGGCTTGCTGAAAAAACGCAGCCTGAGCCTGCCACCCCTGCCTGCTGGCAGCGCCACAGCGCAGTTCAAGGCCCTCGCCGCTTACCGTTTTGGTGCGGTGCGCGATGGCATTGCCTTGCCTGCCAGTGCCGATAATCTGAGCCGCGAATTGTTCAGCAATGATCTGCAAAACCTCGACATGTTGCAGCAGGGACGGGTGCAACTGGCACTGATCGACAAATATAGCGCCGCCGAACTAATGGTCAGCCAGCGCGCGCACCTGATCGGACAGCTCGAATTTATGCCAGCGCCCCAGCTTCAGTCCGACTTTTTTGTCTGCTTTTCCAAACGCCAGAAAAACCTGCGCCCATGGCTCGATGCCTTCAACCAGGGGCTGGCGCAATTGCAGCAAGATGGCAGCCTGGAAAAAATCATGAACAAGCACGGTTTGTTTTTGCCCAAAAAGGCTGATCCCGACAAGGTGCAATTAACCATCGGCACCGTCAATAATGGCGACATGCTGGTGATGCAAAAATTATCCCGGGAATTTGAAAAACAAAACCCGGCAATTGAACTGGACTGGCGCGTGATGGATGAAAATACCCTGCGCCGACGGCTATTGAGTGATTTGGCAATTGGCGACGGTCAGTTCGATGTCATGACCATCGGCACCTATGAATTGCCGATCTGGGCCAGACAAGGCTGGCTCGGCCCCTTGAAAAATCTGCCCAAAAGCTATGCCAGCGATGATTTGTTAGCCACCGTGCGCCAGCATTTATCGCATGAGGGGCAGTTATATGCCCTGCCGTTTTACGCCGAAAGCGCCATGACCTATTACCGCAAAGATCTGTTGGCGCGCGCTGGCCTGAGCATGCCGCCACAACCAAGCTACCAGGACATTGCCGCCCTGGCCGCCAAACTCCATGACCCGGCCAATGGCGTCTATGGCATTTGCCTGCGCGGCAAACCCGGCTGGGGTGAAAACATGGCCTTCATCAGCATGCTGGTACAAGCGCAAGGCGGGCGCTGGTTTGATGCGCGCTGGCAGCCCGAACTGGTCAGCCCGGTGTGGCAAGACAGCATTGCCCTGTATGCCCGCTTATTGGGCAAATATGGCCCACCCAATGCCGATAAAAACGGCTTCAATGAAAATCTGGCCTTGTTTTCGGAGGGGCATTGCGGCATCTGGATCGATGCCACCGTCGCCGCCGGCCTGTTGTTTGATCCGCGCCGCTCCAAAGTCGCCAGCCAACTCGGCTACGCCCCGGCACCGCGTGCTGACAGCGGCAAAAACAGCGTCTGGCTATGGAGCTGGGCGCTGGCCATTCCCACCTCTTCCCGCCATAAAGCGCAGGCCGAACAATTTATCGCCTGGGCCACATCGCAAGGCTATATCCAGAGCGTGGCCAACAGCGAAGGCTGGGTCGCACTACCACCGGGAACGCGCAAATCCACCTATGCCAATCCGCAATACCTGAAAGCCGCCCCGTTTGCCCGTTTTGTATTGGGCGCGATAGAAAATGCCGGTAGCCGCGATACCAGTACCAAAACCGACGTGGCGCTGCAGTATGTGAGTATCCCCGAGTTCCAGGCCATTGCCGACCAGACCGGGCTGGAAATTGCCCGGGTTTTGCGCCAGGAACAAAACGTGGACAAGGCATTGAAGCGGGCGCAAAACTTTGCGCAGGATCAGATGAATAATCGCAGTAAGGCGAAGTGAAGCGCGTATTAGCGGGCAAAATCCCCGTTTATGATTTATGAGCCAGCAGATTGGGGCCACAGGATCAAATGGCGGAACTGTTTGGCCGGGAGCGTTCGGTCGTTAGCAAGCATTGCCGGGATGTCTTTCGGGAAGAAGCGCTTGAGGAACGTTCAGTGTGTGCTAATTTGCGGTCCACAAACCGAACTGGCCTACCGCCGTATGTTGCGCGATATTAAGGAGTCCGGCAATGGCGACTAATCCAGTCGTTTGGAAAATGAATATCGCCAAAGAACCGGGTGACAGCCTTGATGTCATCTATATAGGCAGGGGATTTTTTGAGAAAAATAACGACATTTTGCAGGGTCCCAAATATTGGGCGCGCGTAATTCTGCACGAATTGTCGCATCTGCTTTGCAGGACAGATGATCTTTGTTGCGGTGATATTACTCGGTACGCTAACAGAGGAATTTTCCCGCACGAGGGGTTTCCGGCAAGGGCCGCTATAAAAAATGCGGATAGTTGGGCCATGTTTGGTGCGGATTGTGCCATGGCATTGACCGCAAGCGAACGGCGGCAAGCGCTGCGCCAAACATGAACAGTCGTGACCGGAGTTTTTAATCAAAACAATTTTTTGAACTGCCCAATTAACTACCCAATTACTCATCA
>JBDLSU010000789.1:0-2856 GCA_039799405.1 Pseudomonadota bacterium
TACCTGATGCAAAAAGTGGGCGGGTTGTACTGCGTGGTGTTTCATCATGCCCAGCAGCGTGGCCCCGTAGCGATGCCAGTAGGCTTGCCGGGTGGCGTTGACCAGTTCGGAGCAGGCCAACTGGCCGCCCTGACCCAGGGTGCGGGCCAGGTAGGCATTCATATTGTCATGAATGGCCGGCATGATGGCGTGGGAGGCATCATGCAGGGTGTTATCCAGATCAAACAGCCACAGCGGCTTGCGGGAAGATTGACGCATTAATGCGACCGGATCATGGTACCGAAGGCTTGTTCGGTCAACACTTCCAGCAGCAGGGAGTGTTCGATGCGGCCATCAATGATATGCACGGTATTGACGCCGGATTTGGCGGCATCGAGTGCCGATGAAATTTTCGGCAACATACCGCCGGAGATGGTGCCATCGGCAAACATTTCATCGATTTCACGCGCCGACAAGTCGGTGACCAGTTTGCCGTTTTTGTCCATCACACCGGGAATATTGGTCATCATGATCAATTTTTCGGCTTTCAGGATTTCGGCGATTTTGCCCGCGACCAGATCGGCGTTGATGTTGTAGGCCTGGCCATCGGTACCGAAGCCGATTGGCGAAATGATGGGAATGAAGGCGTCGTCTTGCAGTGCTTTGACTACCGCCGGGTTGATGGCGTCGATTTCAGCAACGAAACCGATGTCGAGGTATTCGCCCGGATTTTCGCGATCGGCCATTTGCATTTTGCGGGCGCGGATCAGGCCACCGTCTTTACCGGTCAAGCCCACCGCCTGGCCGCCATAGTGGTTGATCAGCATCACGATGTCTTGCTGTACTTCACCGCCCAGCACCCATTCCACCACTTCCATGGTTTCTTCATCGGTAATGCGCATGCCTTGCACAAAGGAACCCTGTTTGCCGATTTTTTTGAGTGCGTTATCAATTTGTGGGCCACCACCATGCACCACCACCGGATTCATGCCAACCAGCTTGAGCAAAATCACGTCGCGCGCAAAGCCGTGTTTCAGCCGCTCTTCGGTCATAGCATTGCCGCCGTATTTGATGACAATGGTTTTACCGTGAAATTTGCGGATATAAGGCAAGGCTTCCGCCAGAATTTCCGCTTTGATTTGCGGTGCAACATTGGATAAATCGTTGTTTAATTCTGGTGCAGGCTCAATTAACTGGGGCATATAGGTTCCTAAATGGCAATTTTTAGTCGTCTTACGGTGTTTTTTCCACTTATTTTCCGGGCCAAGCTGAAAAGCGCGTGGAATTTGAGGTATTTTAAGCGATCTAGCCCCTGTCTTGCGTGTAAATAATTGTGACAACCTCTCTGCACCAACAACTTGAAAGCATGCGACCCTGTTTGATCCGGTTCGCCCAATTGCAATTACGCAACGATGCGCTGGCAGAAGATGCGGTGCAAGATGCCTTGATTGCTGTGCTCGAAAAACCGGAACGCTTCGCCGGGCAGTCTTCATTGCGTACTTACGTGATCGGCATTCTCAAGTATAAGATAATCGACAACCTGCGGGTGGCAACGCGGGAAAAACAACTCGACCCGCAAGAGGATCAGTCGGAAGATGATTTTGTCGATGCCCTGTTTTCCAAAGATGGCCACGCCGTGACGATGCCACGCAGTTGGGGTGACCCGGATGCAACACTGGAACAAAAAGATTTTTTCAAAGTACTGCAAGTATGCCTGGATAAATTGCCCGCCAAGACCGCGCGAATTTTCATGATGCGCGAATGGCTTGAAATGGAGACCGAAGAAATTTGTAAGGAACTGAACATCACTACGTCTAATGCCTGGGTCTTGCTGTTTCGTGCGCGCTTGCGCTTGCGTGAATGCCTTGATCTGAATTGGTTCGGCAACAATTCCAGTCCAACGCATAACGAAAAGTAATTATGGATAACCCTCAAAAAAGCTGGATCCCTACCTGCAAAGAGGCACATGCGTTGTGCTCTGAGAGATTGGATCGTAAACTTGGTATAATCGATCACGCTCGCCTGCGCATGCATCTGATGATTTGCGTGGCTTGCGCCAATGTAGCCAAACAAATGGATTTTTTACATCGCGCCATGCAGAAAATGCCATTGGATGACGGCGAGGATAAAAAGCCCGATTGACGATAGACTGCCACCATGAATCCTGCCAAGAACCAACCTGCGATTTTAGTTGTCGATGACGATCCGGCTTTGCTGGAATTGGTACAACAGGTACTGATGAATGCGGGCTATTCGGTGCTAACCGCAGGTGACGGCAATGAAGGTTTGCATCTGGCATTGAAACACGCCCCCGCACTGGCGATTCTGGATATTCATATGCCGCACGCGGACGGCATGACGCTGGCGCAAAATCTGGCGGAAGAAACCACGGTGCCTTTCGTATTTTTAAGTAGCGAAAACGGTCACGCCGAAATTCAGCAAGCCAGCGCACTCGGTGCGACGGGTTATTTGATGAAGCCGATCAAACCCGAACAAATTCTCCCCTTCGTCACGGTATCTCTGGCGCGCGCCCAGGAAGTGCAACGCCTGCGCGCGCGTGAAACCCATTTGCAAAGCCAGCTTGATTCGGCCCGCATGATTGGTGCGGCGGTCGGTTTGTTAATGGCCAGACACCCGGTCAATGAAAAACAGGCGTTCCAGCGCCTGCACGACTATGCGCGCTCGCATCGGCAGAAAATTATTGATGTGGCACGCACGCTGGTCAATGCCCAGGAAAATGTCAATTTGATGTAGTTGCGGTCTGGTCTGCGCTGGGGTTGGCGGGCTGCTGCGCGATTTTTTCATCGATGATGGCACGCAGGCAGCGCGGGCAATAACAGCCCCCCGCGTTTTGTGGCGGCACCGGCATGATGGCGG
>JBDLSU010000790.1:0-3820 GCA_039799405.1 Pseudomonadota bacterium
CTGCCGGGGGCCAAGGTCACCATCGAAATTGCCAGCGCACGCGGCGTATCGGTGGGGCAGGATTGCATTTCCCCGGCCCGTCATTCTGCCTTCAGTACCCCGATTGAACTGCTGCAGTTTATTGAACAATTGCGCACCCTGTCCGGCGGCAAACCGACGGGCTTCAAACTTGCCATCGGCCACCCTTGGGAATTTTTCGCCATCGTCAAAGCCATGCTGAAAACCGGCATTACGCCGGACTTTATTGTGGTCGATGGCGGCGAAGGGGGCACTGGCGCGGCCCCGGTCGAATTTACCGATCACGTCGGCACGCCCTTGCAAGAAGGTTTGCTGCTGGTACACAATGCGCTGACCGGGGCTGGTTTGCGCGAGCGCATCAAGATCGGCGCATCCGGCAAAATCATCAGCGCTTTTGATATCGCCAAAACCATGGCGTTGGGCGCGGACTGGTGTAATTCTGCGCGCGGCTTCATGTTTGCGCTCGGCTGCATTCAATCGCAAAGCTGCCATACCGACCATTGCCCGACCGGGGTGGCGACGCAAGACCCGCTCAGGCAAAAGGCGCTGGTCGTGGGGGATAAAACCGAGCGGGTCTATCACTTCCATAAAAACACGCTCGATGCACTCGGCCATCTGATTTGCGCCGCTGGCCTGAGCCATCCCGCGCAACTCAAACCCTTCCATCTGGTGCGGCGGGTATCGGCCAATCAGGTGAAACTGGTATCAACCTTGCTGCCGTTTCTCGATCCGGGTGAATTGCTCGATCCGGCACAACTTGGCCGCATGCCGCCCGTGTTCAGCTATTACTGGCCGCGCGCCCAGGCCGAGTCGTTTGCGCTGCTGCATTTGCATTAATCGGGTAAATGAGCGCCGATATAGCCAACTTCGACCGCTTGGTTTTCCTGTCAGGTGCCGCGCCGCCAGTATTTTTCCATTCAGCGGCACTGGTATTCATGTCGGTCAGTTTTGGCAGAATAGTTCAGAATGCATTGTTCCCCTGGCTTGTCAGACTTTCTGCAATGCCAGTTTTTGCGCCAAATCCATACAGACATACGCTTTTGACTTTGCATCCGCTCATTCACAACTGCTATTTTGTACCGTGAAGTGCGCGACACTGATGGTGCAACTGTTACCCTGGCAACTGCATTCGCCCAGTGAGGGGTTTTGAAATTTGTCCCAGCCTTTGGCCGCTCCGGCAGGCGTGGCCCATTGTGCGATCCAGGCTTGTGCTTTGGCTTTGGCGGCGTTGCATACTTCGGTTTCAGGTTTGCCTGCATCGCTGGCACTGATCGTGGCATGGGTCAGGCAGCGGTTGGTGCCAGTGCGCAAAATCGCTTCCTTGGCGGTTTTGGTGGCGTTTTCTTCGCGTTTCAGTTTGTCGGCAAGCAGGGCGTCTTTGGCGCGTTGGGCTTCCAGCCGCGCGGTTTCCTGGCGCTGTTTGTCAAGCACTTTTTCGGCGGCGGCTTTCTCTGCATTGGCTTTTTCGATTGCCGCTGCTGCCGCTGCCTGCGCCTTGGCGACATCTTCATTTTGGCTGGCGGGATTGGCGGTAGCGTTGCTGGCCGGGTTGGCCGTGGCGGCCATGCTGGCTGTTGGGGCGCTGGGCGTGGTGTTGATGGTGCCGGTAACGGGCGTCGGTGTCGGCGCGGGCGAGCGGCTAAACCAAATGCCAGCGCTGATCAGGCACGCTGCCAGTAAAATCGCAACCGGCATCATCCAGTTGGTGCCCGGGCGTGGGGCGGCTGGGGCAGGTGCGGCGATTTCGCCCGGCAGGTGCGGGCCATTGCCCTCCATTGAGGGTTCTATCTTGAGGTTGCCGGGTGCAGTGCGGGCAGGTGCGGGTGTCGCCGGGGCTGGCGCGGCGCTACTGGCTTGCGGTGCCGCGTGGGAAGAGGTGTTGTACTTCGGATGGGGTGTGGTGGCGGGCGGCGTAATCGGGACGGCCGGGTTCAGGCTGCTATCGAGTTTTTCGATCCGTTTGCGCGCCAGCGCAGCGTAGGTGCCGCCGGGGAAGCGCGACAGATACAAGGCGAATTCTTCCACGTCCGAGCCGTCTTTGATGGAGCGCCAAAATTCAATTTCTGCGGTTTCACTGGGCGAGGTGAGTGCGCCATCACTGGCCGTGCTGCCGGTACGGGCACTGCGCTGGCCGGACAGGTTGCCGTTACGGGCGCTGCTGCCTGGCATTTGGTCAATGCTGTTTTTACTGCCTTGCTGGGCATAAAAATAGCGGGTGGCTTCGGGGTCGAGTACTGGTTCGCGCCGTTCGCCCAGCACTTTTCGTAAATCCTGAATAAATTCACGCGCTGTGGGGTAGCGCAGTTCCGGGTTTTTTGCCATCGCACGGGCCAAAATAGCGTCCAGTTGCGGTGGTAAATTGTGGTTGATGTGCGACGGTGGGGTGGCTTCTTGCTGAACGATTTTGTTGGTGATCTCATAATCGCTGCCCTGAAAGGGGCGGGTCTGGGTCAGGAACTGGTACAAAATCACCCCTGCCGCAAAAATATCGCTGCGATGCGAGACATTAGTATTGAGCACCTGTTCCGGTGACATATAGTACAAAGTGCCAACCATGGTGCCAACCCGCGAGCGTTCACCACTGTCGGCAATGCGTGAAACGCCAAAGTCGGTCAGTTTGATTTGACCGGTGATATCACTCATCACATTGGCCGGTTTGATATCGCGATGCCAGACCCCTTTTTCATGGGCATGTGCCAATGCTTCCAGCAAATCAATCATCAAGCGTATGATTTCTGGTAAATCAAATGCCATTTCTTTGTCGAAATAGTACTTTAAATCGTTACCTTCGATGAATTCCATGACCAGGTAGGCGGTATCGTCTTCTTCGCCCGAGTCGTACACACTGACGATATTCGGGTGATTCAGCTTGGCAATGGCTTTGGCTTCGAGTTCAAAACGGCGCGCATATTCGCTGGTGGTATCGCCATCTTCCAGCTCTTCGCGCAAAATGGTTTTGATGGCGACGTGGCGATGCAACTTGGTATCGTAACCAAGATAAACCGTTCCCATCCCGCCCTTGCCCAACACTTTACGGATCTCATACTTGCCAAATCGCAATGGAGTGTTCATTGTGTCTATAGTCTATTTTAGTCATCGAAATCGGCTTACCGATGGTTTTGTCCAGCATACCATGGCTATGCCCGGTTGGCACTGATGGTGCGGATGGTATCGATGGTATCGAGCACCTGCTGTTGGCTGGCATCGACCCGCTTGCCGCTGCGCCAGGCCATCATCACTTCCCACTGCCACAGCGGCAGATCAAGCAGCTCCAGCTTCACCAGCCGCCCTTCGCGCAAATCGCGCCGTACCGCCATTTCCGGCATAAAGGTCAGGTAGCCGTGTTCCAGTGCCATTTCGCTGGCAGCACTGGCAGGCTGAATCGCATGGATCGGGCCGTGTACGGTGCGGGTCAGGCGGATTTGCTTGATCAGGTCTTCGCAGACATCGCCCCAGTATTGCGGTGCCACCAGTTCGTTGGCGATATCGGCGATGCGCAGCTTGCCCGCCTGCGCCAGGTGGTGTGAGTGGTGTACTACCGGCACAATCCGCGAGCGCCAGATGCATTCGATTTGGATCCCGGCAATCGGCGGACATTTCAGCACGAAGCCGAGTTGTGCGGTGCCGGTCAACAAATGCTCCATGATGGCGGGTGAATGGTCGGTGGCGCAGCGAATTTTTGGTTTGTACAAGCAGTTTGCGCCGCAGACGAGGCTGGTGTAGTAGATGATAAATTGCTTGGCGGAATTTCCAGATTTCACTGCCGGATTAGTTTGGCAGTTTGTTTGGCATTGCTGATTTA
>JBDLSU010000791.1:0-5746 GCA_039799405.1 Pseudomonadota bacterium
AAGAAAATGCATACCACAAAACCGAAAATGACAGGCTTTACCAAACTTGCAAGTGGCCTCAACACCACCCCGGTACTGACCTGATCGATCACCTGCAAATTGGCCAGGGTCTGACTGGCAACCTGCCCTACCGCTTCCCCGCTGACCACTGCTGGCGCTTGCAGGCGGCGTGCCAGCATTTGCGCCGCGCGCAGCATCTGGCGTTTCAGTACCACGCCCTGATTGCCGAGCGGAATATGCTGCACAATGTCGTTGACCACCCCGGCAAAATCCACCGCAATTAATTGCACTTTGTGGGTGGACGAATAGCGGCTCCACAGCAAATACGCCATCTGCTGCACCCCGCGCAAATGCTCGTCACCACCCAGATTGAAGAAGCAATAATGCACACGACAACCGCGCTTGATGAACTGAAACGCCGCAACCGCCGAATCGTAGCCACCAGACAGCATGCACAGCACATCGTCCTGGGTCGCCAGCGGATACCCGCCCAGCCCCTTGTGCGTGGCACGCACCAGGTATAAAGTCTGCTGCACCACTTCCAGTTGCACCAGACACTCGGGCTGGTGTAAATCAACCCGCGCGCCTGCGCACGCCGCCAGCAAGCCCGCACCGACGAAGCGCTGCACCTGCAGCGATGAAAACGGATGCTGTCCGCTGCGGCGCGCTCGCACGCAAAAGGATTTGCCCGGCAATTGAATGGCCCAGATGGCCAGAGTATGGCGCAAAATATCATCCAGATCGGCAAATGGCTGCACTTCCACTTCAAGGATGGTTTGAATACCGGGAATATCGACCAGCGCCTGCACATATTGCTGCGCCGTAGCAGCACTGTTCACCCCACTGCTGACTATCAGCTTGTCCCACTCGCGCTTGACCACGACATCCGGATCGAAACGGGACAAAATCTGATGCACATTGCTTTGCAAAATGGCGGTAAGACGACGCTGGATCGACTGGCTTTTCAGATTGATTTCGGGGAACAGCTTGATAACAAATTGCATTGACAGTACCGGACGAATGATGGACAGGGGCAACAGTTTACACCAGTTCCACCTCGTCGTCGATGCCAATCCGGCCACCCTCAATTACCCAGCAGTTCAGCGCCAATACCCCGTTAAAGCGCTGGTATACACTACGGGTTACGTCTTTATCCTGCACCAGTGTGTCCGGGTCGAACGAGGTCATAATGCAGCGTGCCCGCAAATCCTGAATCCCGATCAACACCTCACCAATGCGCAACTGCCGCCCGGGCCAGCCGGTTTCCGCCATGCCTGGCACGCCGCCGACCACAATATTCGGGCGCAAGCGGCGGTAATCATGACCAAATGCTTCAATCGCCCCATCCGTCGCCACCAGTAGCGGCAACACATCAAAGCGCTCTACTCCATCGTACCGCCGCAGCCGGGCACGCGCGCCACCAATATGGCGAACCGCCAGTGCCACCTGCGGGTCGCGCCAGGGCAAACCATCGACCAGCGGCTCCCCATCCGGCCCCAGGCTGGCCTTGTGCCCGAGCAAACCCGGGTGAGAACGCGAGGTGATGATTTGCTCATATTCATCCGCCGCATGCACCACCCGGTCACCTTCGATGCCATTGGCCGACAAGGTGGCACGCTGCAATGGTTCCCCACCCATCGACTTTACCGGATAGCGCCACAGATTTTTTACGTACATACATCCTCCCGTTCGATGCACTTGCTGCCACCATGGCGCAAGCAAAGCATGATTTTGTAGTCAAAAACAAATAAAGAACCTTACAATCGTCACTTATTTATTTCAAGCACTATAAATTGCCATTAAAGTCAACAAAAACCAGCAAGCATTGCTCCTCCCCCTATCCATGCGCAGGAAGGCAAAAGACTCATGCTATGATTGCCACTAGCCAAAATTTTGCCGCCAGCCTCCAGGCTGCGGTATTCCTGACGCCCATCGCGTTTTAACCTGCTCACGCCAGCCGTGAAGAAAGATGATAATGAGCACACCAGATCAACCCCACAATCCCTACCAGGCACCAGAAAGCGATGTTTTTGACAGCAACGGCAAAGGTTACGAAATTGCCGGACGTGGTACCCGCCTCGGTGCAGCCCTGATCGATGGTGTCATTATAATGGCCATTATTTTCATCCCGGCCATCATCATTTTGGGCGGCTGGGCGGCATACATGGAAAAAACCCAGTCCGGTGGTTTATTGCTTAATTTAATCATGGGTCTGGCCGGATTTGTCACTTATGTCGTAGTGAATGGCGTCTTCCTGGCGGCGAATGGTCAAACCATCGGCAAGAAACTTTTGGGCATCAAGATCGTTCGTACCGATGGCAGCCCGGCCGATTTCCAACGCATTATTTTCCGCCGCCTGGCTCCGATTCAGGTCGCTGGCATGATCCCGTTTATCGGCTGGATAGTCAGTCTGGTGGACGGTCTGCTGATTTTCCGCGAATCCAATCAATGCTTGCATGACACGATTGCCGATACCATCGTGATCGTGGCCTGAGCTGTTGTAATGCCCCCCTGCGCCAGCGGCAACGGGGGCTCTCCATCAATGACCATTAACCGATTCGACCAAGCTGTGGTGCGCCCCTTGTTCAATGGCTTCATGTCTGCGACGGCGGGCGGTTATATCATTCAGGCCTGGCGTTTGTTTGATTCGCGCATCCGTCACCATCCAGAAATGGTGCCATCATTTACAGCACTGGTCGCCGCTGCCCCCAGGGTTGCGCCTGTTCCAGTTGATGCGACAATTGCAGCAACAAGGCATCGTTGCCGTGCGCGGCGGTAAGCTGGGTGCCGAGCGGAATATTGTCGGCACGCCAGTACAAGGGCACGCTGGCGCTGGGCTGACCGGACATATTGAAGGGAATGGTCCAGCCCAGATATGCCATCATGCGGCGCGAATTGTCGTCGATGATCGGGCTAAAGCGCAGCAACCACGACCAACCCAGTCGCCCCAGCGTTAATTGCGACAAGCGCATCTCCAATGCCGACGGTGCCAATGCGCCCACCGCTGCCGGTGGCTGGTTTAATACCGGCGTCACCAGCACATCCCAGTTGCGATGAAATTGGCTCATGATGCGGCCCTGCTCCAAAATGAATGCGCGCATCCAGGCAAATTCTCCGGCCGATAATATCTCACCATTGCAGGCCATGGCCCAGGAGCCGGGTTCCATATCGCGCCAGGTGGCACGCCGTCCCAACACTTTGGCGCTATTGCGCACCAGCCCCGCCATTTCGCCGGAAACCATCACCAGCATGGCACGGCACATTTGCTCCGGGTCACCCAGCGGCGGATGCGCCTGTTCGACATGGTGGCCGAGTTGTTCGAGCAATTTAAGGCTATGCTGCATAGCAGCGCGACATTCGCTGTCAAGCGTACCGCCCAGAAACGGTTGATCGGTGTATGCAATCCGTAGCGGACGGCACGGTGTATCGAGCGCACTTAAAAAACTGCTGGTGGGGGCTGGGCAATAGCTGGTGTCGTTGCTATCATAGCCAGCGCATTGAATGTCGAGCATGGCGGCGCTGTCACGTACCGAGCGGGTCAGCGCATGTTGTTCCACCATGCCTTGCCAGCTTTCCGAAAATAGCGGCCCAAACGGGGTACGGCCCCGGCTCGGTTTCAAGCCAAACAGACCGCAATTGGAGGCCGGAATGCGGATCGAGCCACCGCCATCGCCACCATGGCCGATCGGCCCCATACGCGCCGCCACTGCTGCGGCAGAACCACCACTGGAACCGCCGGGCGTGAGCGCCGGATTCCACGGATTG
This sequence comes from Pseudomonadota bacterium, assembly GCA_039799405.1. Lineage (GTDB taxonomy): Bacteria > Pseudomonadota > Gammaproteobacteria > Burkholderiales > Burkholderiaceae_D > CAMBDR01. Next base: position 3,766 of record JBDLSU010000791.1, read on the forward strand.
CGGGTTGCGCCAAACAAATCGGTTTCGGTGTAGGGCATCAGGCCGAATTCGGGCGTTGCGGTTTTGGCGGCAAAAATCAATCCAGCCTGACGATAGCGCCGCGTCAGCCCGGCATCTTGTGGCGGCACCCAGTTGGCAAACATGCGGCTGCCATTGGTGGTCGGCACCCCGGCAATATCAGCCAGCAAATCCTTGATAAATATCGGCACCCCGGAAAGTGGCCCGGACGGTAGCGGCCCGCGCGCCTGTTGCAGTGCCAGTTCCGGCATCGGCAAGGTAACCGCGTTTAACGCCGGGTTGCGCTGCTCGACCCGGCTCAGGCAGGCAGCCAACACTTCTTCCGCACTCACTTGCCGCTCGCGAATCAAGCTGGCCAGCGCCATGCCATCCAGATCATCGTATTCTGCCATGCCCGCCATCTTGCCCTCACCATTTCGACCAAAACAGGCAATATAGCATGTGCATCAAACAAAATTGGCCGCGCCTGCTGCGCTTTCCTTGACGCTCCCCGGATTCATCGCTAGAATAACTGACTCAAAAGTAAGTTATTAGCCGACGCCATGAAATGCCCCTTTGACAAGCCGCGCTGGGAGCGCCGAAAAGATGCCAGACCGCAGGAATTGCTCGCTGCGGCGCTGGATCTATTTGTGGAGCGCGGCTTTGCTGCCACGCGCCTGGAAGATGTGGCGAAACAGGCGGGTGTCTCCAAGGGCACACTGTATTTGTATTTTGCCAATAAGGAAGATTTGTTCAAGGCGGTAGTGCGCGAAAATATTTTGCCCACGCTGGGTGAAGCGGAACAAATTATCGCAAGCTATACCGGCAGCAGTGCTGATCTGTTTCGCGCCCTGATGCTGAACTGGTGGCAGCGGGTTGGCAATTCGCAAGTGTCGGGCATTACCAAATTGATGATGGCCGAAGCCGGAAATTTTCCGGAACTGGCCCAGTTTTATCATGATGAAGTCATCATGCGTAGCGATGCCATGATCGCCAATGTGATTCAACGGGGAATCAATGCCGGAGAATTTCGTATCGCTAACGATCTGCATACCGTGCGCGTGCTGGTGGCACCGATGTTGATGCTGATGATGTGGAAGCATTCTTTCGGGCCTTGCCAACTGGCACCATTAACGCCGGATCTGTACGTGGAACGCTTCATCGATATTTGCCTGCATGGCCTGGCCGGTGCTGCGACTTGAATACTGTCGATGAATTTTGCTAATCAATCATGTCCTTAATAAGACGGTATGCGGCAAAAAAGACGCGCTAATCATGGATTTGACCAAAACTACCTCGTGTTACAGTAGCGACAAGAATGGTGGAAAATGCAGTGTTTCGGCATTTAAGCCCCTGTATCTTGCAGACTGTCGCAAAATGGCGGCGCGAGTTTGCCTGATCACTTAAGATGCCTAACTTACTAACGAATCAATGCAGAAATCAGCCCTTTGCACGATAAAATGAGGGATTATTTTTTTCTAGCCTGCGAGTTTCCAAATGAATATCGAACAAGCCCGTTTTAATATGATCGAACAGCAAATCCGCCCCTGGAACGTCCTGGAACAAGACGTTTTAAGCTTGCTCAGTTTGGTCAAACGCGAACAATTTGTGCCTGCTGCGTACAAAAACCTGGCTTTTGTTGATACTGAAATTCCGCTACCCAATCATGAAGTGATGCTGGCTCCCAAAGTGGAAGCGCGTTTGCTGCAAGCAGTTGCGGTAAAAAAGCACGAACAAGTACTGGAAATTGGCACTGGCAGCGGTTATATGGCAGCATTGCTGGCGCATCAGGGGCGTTATGTCACCACGGTTGAAATCGACCCCGAACTCAAAGCCATGGCAGAAAAAAATCTGGCAGCACATGGTGTCAGTAATGCCAGCGTGGCACTGGGCAATGGCGCGCAAGGCTGGGCCACTGGCATGGAACCGTATGACGTGATTGTCATTTCTGGCGCGCTGCCGGTATTGCCCGACAGTTTTTTGC
>JBDLSU010000792.1:0-5009 GCA_039799405.1 Pseudomonadota bacterium
AATATGGCCTGCGTCAATCGATTCTGGAAATTCTGGCTCCCCTGACCTGTCAGGTTGGCGCAGCCTGGGCCAGCGGCTACTTTGCGGTTTTTGAAGAGCATTTGTATACCGAAGCCCTGCAAAGCGTATTGCGTAGTGCAATCGCCTCGCTACACCAGCAGCCTGATGCCCGGCCGCGTATTTTGCTTACCACCATCGTGCAGGAAAACCATGCTTTGGGCCTGTTAATGGCCCAGGCCCTGCTGTCGCTGGCAGGCGCGCACTGCATTTCGCTCGGGGTACAAACCCCGGTAGCAGAAATGGTGCAAGCGAGCATCAGCCAGGATGCCGACATCGTTGCCCTCTCCTTTTCCAGCGCACTGTCTCCCCGGCTGGTGCAAGAAAGCGTGCAAGAACTATGCAACCGCCTGCCGCCAGGGATGGAATGCTGGGCCGGGGGCCGGGGCACGCAGGCGCTGGCGAATCTCAATCCACAAAAATTACCCGCCGTGCCGTGCCGGGTGCTGGATATGCGGGAGATTGATACTGCTTTGCAAATCTGGCACGAGCGTTACGGTGCGCGCTAAACGAGGCAACACGCTACGTATTTGTTACAGAAAATTGGGTGCAGGAAGCAACTTGGTGCTGGAGGGGGAGATGGATGCCGGAAGCGGCATATGGCGCACTGCCAGATGCAATGCGCCACGCAAGATCATATTACTTTGCTGAGGCTTCAGCCGGTTTTGCTTCGGCTGGCTTGGCAGCTTTGGCAGCCTTGGCTGGCTTGTGATGCTTGGCGCTATGGTCATGATCTTTATTGGCATCGACATGGTTGTGATCCTTGTCATGGCCATGGGTACCGGCTTTGTGTTCCGGATGATGTTTTTTATGATCATGCTTTTTGTGATGAGCGGTGTCGTGATCATGATCAGCGGCAGCGTCGGTAACATGGTGGTGTTCTTTATCATGCTTGGCAGCCGGGGCGGAAGCGGAAGCCGATGCTTTGGCCGATGCGTCCTGAGCGATGGCCGGGCTGGTAGCCAGGGCAAATGCGGTAGCGATCAATAAGAGTTTCATGGATTTTCCCATCAATAATGTTTATCAAGAAAGAGGTGTATCACGGCGTCGAACCTGATTTTGTAGCAAAACGGATAATTTTCAAACAATTCATCTGTTGTTGCCACTGGCAAACCCCGATGCTGGCGCGTGGGTGCGGATAATCACATATCCGATGCACTTTGTCAACATCGATCAGGTGCCAGTGGCATCATATGTATTAAAAAACACACTTAAAAAATCACTTGCAGCCAACCCGCTTACCCGCAGACGGCCAGCGCTGCTCTATGGCACCACCACCCCGGCTGCAGCCAGGGCCTTCATCCCGGCCTGACAAGCATGCCCGGTTTGCTCACGCAGGCGCGCGGGCAAGGCATCCCATGACGAAGTTGGCTTGCGCACCATGGCCGCTACCTGCGCGACCCAGGCCTTGTCGTCTTGATTCAGTTGATCCACTTCACACTGCAAAATAAAACCAAGCATGGTGGCGCAACGGCTTGCTGCCTGTTGCAAAATATCCTCATAGCGCAACGTCAGCAATTGGCTGGCGGCCAGATCCTGCAGCAGGGGCAGGCCGTTGCAGATTTCGCCTGACCAGTAATGGCCGCACATGGGTGGCGGAGTGGAAAAATCGAGGAAGGCTTGTTTGGTGAAGCGTTCCGGCAACAGCGCAGCTTGTTCATCGCTCAAATCGTCTTCCCAGCGCCGGTCCTTGGACACATAGGGGTCAAGCCCCAGCACTTCCAGCAACTGGAAGGCGGCAAATACGAAGCGAAAGCCGCGATGCTGGCTCATCGAGAGTGCGGTATCGGCACCGTCACGCACGATATGGACAAAGCGGGCGCGCGGGAAGTGCTGGCGCAGGCGCGCCAGAATGCGCAAGCCACCGCCGGAACGCTCGACCCAGGTGCTGGCCCCCTGCTGTTGTGCCAGCCAGGCAAAAATGCGCTGGTATTGCACGCCGACCGGGGCCGGGCTCAGGCCCAACACCACGGCTTGCAATTGTTCAAACAAGGCGTCCGGGTCATGGCTCAGGTGCGGCAAGGCCACCTGGCAGATGGCCGGTACGCCAGTTTCGGCGTTGTAGCGATGGCTGGGCCGGGGCGCGGACGTTTGGGCACTGGCCGCGCCGGGTTCAGCCTGCTGGCTGGCGGCGTTCCACGGGTACAGCACTTCCGGCATGACCACATCATGGCGCAGCATCAGGTTTTGGCGTGGCAGTTGCGCACCAACGATGGCCCACATTTGGGCGGCATTGACCAGCCCTTCGGGGAAGGCATCGGCAATGGCGCAACCCAGATCGGTGACGAAGGAAAACCATTCCGACAGGCTCAAGATCGAGCGGTGCTGGCGTAACATGCCCGACACCAGGGTCGAACCACAGCGCCCGGTGCCAACCACAAACACTTGTTCGATACCGGCGCTCACTTCATCGAGCGGATGGGCGGCAAATTCAATCGCGTCCATGGCGTTCACCGTGAAGTGGGCATGGCGGCGCGTTCGGCGACCAGAATGTTCAAATACCAGTCGCAATAGCGCTCCAGCACTTCATCGGGCATATGGTAGGCGCTCAGGTCTTCTGCGCCAATCCAGCGTTCCAGTTGCTGACGCTGAAATTGTTTGTGATTGCGAAAATAAGTGCGGTAAAACTCGATGCGGTTGTTGAATTGTTCGTCCAGCCATTGCATTTCACCCAGTTGGTCATCACGGGTCAGGTAAATCGGCAAGGCAATACCGGCCTTGCGAAACAAAACATTCAACAAGGCGTCGATGGTGGGCGGGGTCGGGTTATTCAGGTGGTAGACCGTGGCCTCGCCGGGGCGGATATCGGCCCGGGTGGCCAGATACACTTTCACCGCATTGGCCACTACCCGGTCTACCGGCACCAGATCGACCGGAATCCCGACATCGGCGCGCAAGCGCAGGCGTTCGGTTTGCAGCAAATTTTCCTGGGTGCGCGCCATCACGCCCTGAAAATTGAATAACTGGCGCAACATGCCATACATGCCGGTAAAATTGGTCGCGCCATAGGTGCGGCTATGGCCGATCACAATACTGGGGCGGAACACGCGCAGGGCAAAATGGCTGGCCTCCAGAATCAAACCTTCGGCTGCCACTTTGGATTTTTCATACAGATTATTCGATACCACGGCAGCATTACGCAGTTCCGGAATATCGCCCGTCAAATTGCCGGCCACATAGGCGGTGCTCATGGAATTGAAGTCGAAGATACCCATTTCGGTTGCCAACGCCAGCGCATGGCGGGTGCCATCGATATTGCTGCGCATGATTTGATCGGCATGGCGGTCTTCAAAGCGCAAGGAGGCGGCGCTATGCCAGAACGAGCGGTAGTTGCGCCGGGGCAGCTCTGCCAGATTGACGCCACACATCGGTAACTCCACGTCTCCGGCCAGGGCGGTGACGCGGCTGCGGATGCTGGCGGCAACGGCAGCCGGGGTCTGATAGGCGGCAACCGCCTTGTCCAGCGCCTGCCACAGACGTTCTTGCACGTCTTGCTCGCCGGGGCGCACCAGACAGACAATATCGTCCCGGGTATGTTCCAGCAGTTCCAGCACCAGCGCGCCGCCGACAAAGCCGGTGGCACCGGTGACAACATGAACGGCAACTTCTGACGCAACTTCTGACGCGGCGTGACCAGTCGTTCCAAGCGGGTTTGCGGCTTGATGATCTTGCATACTTCCTCCAGAATGGCCGCGTGATTGGTTTTCCGCGAGCCTTATTTATAACAACAAAAAATTCTTGCGCTCCTGCCCGATTGCCACATCAGCAGCGCTGCTTTCATCCTTCAACAACACCCCGGACAACTCACGCTGCCGGGCCTGCTGCAGCAAATAATGCAATTTATGCGCCGCTTCAAGGTAAGACAACCCGGCCGGGCGCACATTGGAAATGCAATTGCGGCTTTCATCGGTCAAACCCGGGCGCGGTGTCCAGGTCAGGTACAAGCCCATGCTGTCGGGCGAGCTCAAACCCGGACGTTCACCGATCAAAACCACCACACAACGCGCTTGCAGAATATGGCCGACCTCATCACCAATCGCGACCCGGCCCTGTTGCACGATGGTGAGCGGTGCCAGGCTAAAGCCGTCAGCCAACAGGCGCGGCAGCAAGGTTTGCAAAAACGGCACGGCCTGGGTTTCCAGCGCCAGTGCCGACAAACCGTCGGCCAAAACCAGCGCCACATCCGCCCCCTGCCCTGCTACGCCTTGCAACATTTCACGCGATGTGGCATCCAGGCGGCGTCCCAGATCGGGCCGTTGCAAATATAGTGTGCGGCTACCGGCCGCGCTGCTTAGTAGCGGCCCCAGTTGCACGGCTTGCCCCCTGGCCGCGCCAAGCCCGGATTCTGCCAATCCGGCCTCTTGCAAACCGCCTTGCAATTTCGTTGTCAACTCACTTTGCAACATCGTCTGCAAGCGCTGCTGCAGGGTCGCAACATCCAGTGCCTGATGAACCGCATCGCGCGCCTGGGCATGCGCCATTTGCAATTGCAATTGTGGTTCGGTTGGCAAACTGATACCAGCGCGCCCTAATGCAATGCGGGCCGGGGTAAAACGGCGCAGATTATGCCACGGATTGGCAACGGTGTGGCGGCTCTTATCTTGCTTTTCATCACTCATTTCGCCTCCATTGCATCGGCATTACTGCCCATTAAGCCAGCCGCAGCAAAGCTTGTTGAAAAGCCACCGGCATCTCGTGGTGCGGGGTAATTTGCTCGGCAGCGCTGACAATTTGCATTTGTTTGAGCAAGTCGGCAAATTCCGGTGCCGCTTGTAAACCCAGTACCCGGCGCGCATACAGCGCATCGTGAAACGAGGTGGTTTGATAATTGAGCATGATGTCGTCCGAACCCGGCACCCCCATGATGAAGGTACAACCTGCGGTGCCGAGCAGGGTTAGCAGCACGTCCATATCATTTTGGTCGGCTTCGGCATGGTTGGTGTAACACACGT
>JBDLSU010000793.1:0-2665 GCA_039799405.1 Pseudomonadota bacterium
GATCGACCGGGAAAACCGCATCATCCGGGCCCAGATTCAGGAACTTGAAAAAAGTGTGATCGTTCTCAATGAAACCATCATCGGCAGCGCCCGGCCGGGTTCTGCGCATAGCAAAAAAGCGCATGACAAAGCTGCACTGAGCGAAGAAAAAACCGATAGTGCCGACCAGACCGATGCTGCCCCATCCGCCATGGAAGCCAGTGCCAGCGCTGCTGTGGAGGGTGAGCTGTTTTTGAAAAAAGAAGAAGAACCGGTCATTGTAGCCAAGAAGCCGGTGGTTAAAAAGCTGCCCTGGACCTGGATTGCGCTGGGTGCAGGGGCTGGTTTGTTGTTATTGGCTTTGCTGGCCTTGTGGCTGCGCAAGCGCAAGAAAAAAGCGCCGGCACGATCAAGCGCGCTTGCAAGTAGCACCGCAGCGGATGTGGCAGCCCCAGCAGATGCCGATGGTGCCGACGGTGCCGAAGCAACTGCCGCTGCAGCACCAGCGGCCAAAGGTTGGGCCAAGTGGTGGCAAGCCTTGAAGCAACGCTGGCCAGGCAAAGCAAGCGCCGGGCCGGATGATGCCCCGGCCAGGCCGGGCTTAATGGCGCGCATGAAACTTGCATTGGCGGGTGTGATTGGCAAGTTGCGTAAAAAACCGACAACCCGGCCAGAGGCGGAAGCCGAACCGGGGGCCTGATGCTGGCAGGGCGGATGGTTTTGTTCCGCCTCAGCTCAGTTGAGCCAGTCCAATAAGGCCAGCGGATGCGGCAAAATCCCCTGTGCTTGCCAGCTTAGCGGTGCGCTGGCACCACAATACCCCCAGGCTGCAGCCAGACTCAGCATGCCAGCCGCCTGACCTGCCTGAATATCACGCAAATCATCACCTACATACCAACAGGCTTGGGCTGGCAGGTTTAATGCGCTGGCCGCTGCCAGCAAGGGGGCCGGGTGTGGTTTGGCGTGTGGGGTGGTATCACCGGAAATAACGCAGGCGGCATGTTGCAAGCCAATTTGCGGAATCAGGGGGGTGGTAAAGCGCCCGTGTTTGTTGGTGACCACGCCCCAGCGCAAGCCGCGTTGTTCCAGTTGCTGTAATAGCTCTGGCACTTCATCAAACAAGCGGCTATGCAGGGCCAGGTTGTCCTGATAGCGGGTTAAAAATTCTTCGCGCATCGCTTCAAAATCAGCGTGATCAGGGCCAATGCCAAACCCGGCACCGATCAAACCACGGGCACCGCTGGAAGCAAACGGGCGCAATTGTTCATACGGCGTCAGCGGCAGGCCGCGAATTTGTTGCATGTGGTTGAGCGCAGCGGCCAGATCAGGCGCGGTATCGGCCAAAGTGCCATCCAGATCAAACAGCACGGCACGCAGGGGAGGAACAGTAGGCATGGTCAAGGCATTTCCGGGGTGGCCGGGTCAATTGGGGTTAAAGTGATCAAGCGGGCAGGGTGCAAGCCATATAGTAGCTGACACTGGTATCCTGGTTCAGTGCGTAAATTTGCGTCAGCGGGTTATAACTCATGCCGCGCAAACTGGTCACCTGCAAATTGGCGTTACGAACATATTGCGACAGTTCGGCCGGGGTGATGAATTTGGCGTAATCATGGGTGCCTCGCGGCAGCAGGCGCAGCAAATATTCGGCACCAATAATGCCGAACAAATAGGCTTTCGGGTTGCGGTTGAAGGTGGAAAAATACACATGGCCGCCAGGTTTTAACAATTTGGCGCAAGCGGCCACAATCGCTGCTGGTTCGGGCACATGTTCCAGCATTTCCATGCAGGTAATAATGTCGTATTGTCCGGCTTCACGCTCGGCCAGTGCTTCGGCTGAAATCAATTCATAGCGTACCGTCACGCCTGATTCCAGGCTATGCAAGTCAGCGACTTTCAGGGCTTTTTCGGCCAGATCAATACCGGTAACCTCGGCACCCTTGCGTGCCATTGATTCGGCCAGAATACCACCACCACAGCCGATGTCGAGTACCCGCTTGCCGGTCAGCGGAGTGCGCGTATGGATCCATTCCAGCCGCAGCGGGTTGATTTCATGCAGGGGGCGGAATTCGGAACCGGGGTCCCACCAGCGATGGGCCAGGTCACTGAATTTTTGTAGTTCGGAGGGATCGACGTTCATGATGGCAGCAGACAGGGAAAAGCGATGCAAATATTCAAAAAAAACCCCGCATAAAGCGGGGTCGGGTGTGGCGGGACTGAAGCGCTCCGGGGAGCGCAGATGCAAGCAATTACTTGCGGGTGCCGACCACTTCGATTTCTACGCGACGGTTTTTGGCGCGGCCTGCATCAGTTTTGTTATCTGCCACAGGTTGTTTTTCGCCTTTGCCTTCGGTGTAGACGCGTTTTTCGTCAATGCCTTTGGATACCATGTAAGCCTTGACCGCAGCAGCGCGTTTTTCCGACAGCTTCTGGTTGTAGGCATCGGAACCAACGCTGTCAGTATGACCCACTGCGATGATGACTTCCAGATTAATGCTTTGCAGCTTGGAGGCCAGATCATCAATCTTGGCTTTGCCTTCTGGCTTCAATACGGCTTTGTTGAAGTCAAACAGGGCATCTGCTGCGAAAGTAACTTTTTCTGCCGTCGGTGCGGCTGGTACTGGCTTGGGTGGTTCAACCGGTTTTGGTGGTTCTACCGGGGCTGCTGGTGGTGCTGGAGGATCAATGC
>JBDLSU010000794.1:0-3744 GCA_039799405.1 Pseudomonadota bacterium
AAACGCCAGCCCCAACGGCAGCGGACAGTGCGGCAATCTGGATGGCAGCACCCAGACCGGCTGGAATATCAAATGGGTACGCGCCGCCTCCGGCGCGGGTGGCGGTTCTGAATTGTCTGACTACGGCTCATGGACCACTTCCGAGCCGTTGGTAAAAGACCTGAAAACCACGACCGCCCGCGCCATGTTCAACCACAATGAAACCCGCAACGTCTGGTTCTATATGTATGCAGGTGCCAAGGGCACCGTGTATTCCGGCATTTTGCCAGGTCAGGATGATGAAGCCGTGTCCTATCACAGCACTGGTGGCGTGGCAGGCAGTTCCGGCCGCTCCTTGTGCAATCCGTCTGACTGGTTTTGTAACGACCTCAACCTGGGCACCAGTGCCAATGAAGGTGGTAGCGTGAAATGGAACTACCATAGCGTCAGCTTCCGCGACGACGGCGAAAACCACAACCACTATGCCAACAAGAACTGGCAAGGGATTATTTCCGTGGTTCGTAACGACATGGTTACCTATGCCAAGTAAGATCGGGATTCTGGCACCAGTGGCACTGGTGCTGGCCTTGTCGGCAGTGGCGTATTTTGGCTGGCGCAGTGAGACCCCGGCCGCTTTACCTGCCTCGGCCCTGGCCAGTGCCAGCGCACCTTCCGGCAATAATGCGGCCAATGCCCGGCCAGGGGCCGCCAATCAGGAACCCGCAGTTTTGACGGCAGAGCAAAAAGCCCAAAAAATTGATCAATTGCAAAAACAACTGGTATTGGCCCAACACACTTATAACAGTTACCTGGCAGGCACCAAATACCCGAATGAATCACGCCCGATCAGCGAGCATCCGGATCAAATCTATCCAAATCGCCCTATCGAGAGTGACCATGCACTGGTGAAAAAAAATGGCAGCACCGACAAAAGTGTCAAAATCCGAACCAGCCAGAGCCGGGTATTTGTTGGGGCCAAAGAAACGGTGGTGTTTTCCTTCACCGCCTTTGATGCCGCAGGCAAGCAGTTGCCCGTATTTGTCACGCAGGCGGTAGCGCGTGGTTTGTCGGCCCCGGGTGTGCGCCAGGCGGCTTCCGTGGTACTGAATTTCAGTGACGATGGACAGCAAGGCGACAGTGTGGCCAATGACAATATATTCAGCGCCACCCTGAACCCGACTGCGACTGGTCTGGCCCAGTTTAATGGCACCATACGCACCGAAGTCAGTTTCAATGTCGGTGACAGCGCGGGCTTTGTGTTGTACGACATCATTTATACGCCGGAAGTACCGGCCACCTGGGCCGGAGGTATTCGCGATGCCCAGGAAGCCGGGTCGCTGAATTTTTATCTGAAGGCCAATATCAACAAGGCCGGACGTTACCTGGTCAGCGCCCGGGTCGATGATGCCAATGGCAAACCATTTGCCTTGCTCAGTTTTAACAATATATTGGCCCCCGGCCCGCAAGAAATCAAATTGCCGCTGTTTGGCAAATTGATCCGTGATCAGGCACCCGCCTTTCCACTGACCTTGCGCGATGTCGATGCCTATTTATTGAAAGAAGATGTCGATCCGGATCGGGCCATGATGCCACGCCTGATCGGTAATGTGCATACCTCGAAAAAGTATGCACCCGCCAGTTTTTCCAATACGGAATGGGAAAGCGAAGAACGCACCCGCTATCTGACCGAATTGGGGAAAGATGTAACACAAACCCAAGCAGAACTGAATCAACTCAAAAACTAAAAAATTGCCTGTAGTAACCGTGGTACCTGAATGTCGGCGTGCTCTGCCACGCCCGGCAACATCAACTTAAAAACTTACATTCTGGAGATAACATGAATCACTTGCTGTTTCGCAGCGTCATGCTCATTACGCTGGCTCTGCTCACCCTGAGCGCCCATGCCACCAATTACACCCTCTGGATCAATGGTCGCAGCAACAACGCCGCCGTCGGCAATTACAATGATTTTAGCTACTGGGGTCCTGCTACAACTGCGGCTGGCGTCAACAAAAAATCGGTTAACTGGAATGGTTATAACAGCATTGCCTCGCAAAACGCCACCGTGCGCAATGCCCTCGATTGTTTTTGCACTGGCAGTAACTGGTGCTATATCGCCACCCATAGCGCGGGGGATCTGATGATGGCTTACACCCTGGCCAATTATGGCGGGAGCGCGCGCTATAAAAAGAATCCGACTGCCTCCAGCGGTGCGTGTACCAATAGCGATGGCACGACCCAGACCGGCTGGAACATCAAATGGGTGCGTGCCGCTTCCGGTGCCGCTGGTGGCTCGGAACTCTCCGACTATGGCAACTGGGCCACCTCCGAACCACTGGTGGCTGATCTGAAAACCACCACCGCGCGCAACAGCTTTAACCACAATACCACCCGCAACATCTGGTTTTACATGTATGCCGGTGCCAAGGGCACCTTGTATTCCGGCACTTTGCCAGGTCAGGATGATGAAGCCGTGGCCTACCACAGCACGGGCGGTGTGTCCGGCAGCGCAGGACAAGCTTTGTGCAATCCGGCAGACTGGTTATGCAATGACCTGAACCTGGGTACCGCCGCCAATGAAGGTGGCAGCACCAAGTGGAGTTACCATTCAGTGACTTTCCGCGATGATGCCGAGGCCTATAACCACTATGCCAATAACAACTGGCAAGGGATTATTTCGGTGGTGCGTAATGATGTGGTTACTTACGCAAAATAAACCGGCAGCCTGAATACGGGCCTGCTTTGGCCCGTTCAATCGTTATCCTCATCGTTGGGGCACGGCTTGCCGTGCCCCTTGCGCAATAAATGGCTTGATCGAATGCCGATTCGGGCAAAATATGCGATACTTGCGCCGCATGCCCGCCAGTCACTTCCACACCAATGCATGCATGCTTTCCTGGCAACGCATTTGATGACCACCATGACCCACTCAAAAACCGCTGCAAATCTGTTGCTCTGTATGAGCAGTCTGTTCCTGATTCCGGCCTGCACTACCCTGCCCGGCCCCACCCGGATCGAACCGCCACTTCCCTCGCAATGGCATGCGCCCTTACCGCCAGTCAACACAAGAAGCAAACAAACCGATTTGCGCCAATGGTGGCAAAACCAGAACGACCCGCTGCTGCTACGTTTGATCGATGCCGCGCAAACGGCCAGCCCCGGTATCGCCCAGGCCTGGAGCCGCATCCAGAGTGCGCGCCTGACCCTGGCGTCAGCCGAATTGGCCCGCCTGCCCAATCTGGATGCCAGCGCAAGCGCCACCCGCTCGCGCCCACTGGCCGGTCTTCCAGCCGAAACCACCCGCAGCCTGAATTTGCAAACCGCCTGGGAAGCCGATTTATTCGGTGCCAACCGCGCCAGCAACTTATCGGCGCAACAGCAGTTGGCGGGTAGTCAGGCAAGCTGGCATGAAGCACGCACCTCGGTCGCAGCCGAAGTCGCCAATCTGTATTTTGAAATGCGCAGTTGTCAACAATTGCTCAAGCTGGCCGAAAGCGAAACCCGCTCCTGGCAAGCCAGCAGCCAGATGAGCAGTTATAGCGCGGCCCAGGGCTTGAGCGCCCCGGTCAGCGTGGCGCTGCTGGAGGCCAGCGCAGCACAAGCCAATAGCCGCGCCTTGCAACAAGCCAACCTATGCCAGTTGCAAATCAAGGCCATGGTAGCCCTGAGCGCCATGGCGGAGCCCGAACTGCAACAACTACTGGCCCAAAGTGCCGGATCGGCAGATCAGCTTGCGCCAGGTGTGGCCCGGCCAGACCAGACCCA
>JBDLSU010000795.1:0-4546 GCA_039799405.1 Pseudomonadota bacterium
CGTTGCCGTGGCCCAGGGTTGCAGGTTGCGGCGCGCCCCGATGGCCAGTTCTGGCAAGAAGCGGCTCTGGCGCGAATGCAAATCCACTGCAGCATTCACCATCAAGCCACCGCGCTCGATATTATTGGTGCCGGACAGACCAAAATTGATTTGATCCAGTTGATTGGGTGCGCTACCCAGGTTTTGGCTCAGGGTGTTCCACAAGGCCAGCGAGGGGTCGGCCTGATCCACGGTAAAGGCATAGGAACGGCCGTCCACCGTTACGGTAGCGCTAAACGGCTTTTTCTGCGCCGCCGCAATATAGGTTGCCACACCCGGGTACTGCCATTGTGCTTGCAAGCCCAGGCTATCACCACGCAAAGTTTGCACAAAGGGTTTGCCGGCCAGATTGCTACCGGCCGGGCCAAACAAACCCAGGTAATCCTGCCCATGCGCAATAATGCCGCTCACGGTGACGCTGATCGGCTCTGCCTGCGCCAAAGCGCTGCAGCAAGCCAGGGTGAGCGCGCACAAACGCAGCATGCGGCCCTTGGAAACAGGTTGTCTCGTCATTTTTATCCTCGATAGGTTAACCACACCCACAACCGGGGTGGCGCAAAAGGCTAACATCGCGGCAAGTGGTGATCAAGTGGTTTTCAAATGGCCTTGAAGTGGCAATACCACTTGCCCAAACCCATCCAGCGCTGATGCGGTACGGCAGGCAAACCACAGGCAAAGCCCGCTGAAACAGCGGTGCCAACCAGGGCTGCGCGATCATGGCGATAGGCCAGCCGGAGCAGGTGGTATGCATGGCAGGGCCAGTAGTCATATTATTTGCGGATGTGTGTAAAGCTTGTAATAGAATGGCTACCAGCGCGAACCCCAAGTGCAGCCGCACCGCCATGAAGGTTCGCGCTGATTGCAAGCTGCTGATTTTATTGGGATTGTTACTTTATTTTGGATTGCGGAACAAAACATGAGGCAGGATTTTATGAGGTTCGCGGAAAATGGGGTGGAAATGCTGAGGGATCAGCGGGTTACAGGCTTGCAGTGACGCCCGCAGAGGATCGCGGGCGAGGATTGAAACACGCTGGACAGGTCAAGCCGGCAATTCGTGGTTTGGTGACGCCCGCAGAGGATCGCGGGCGAGGATTGAAACAACTGTAGCCTTTATATCAGCATCCCAAGCCGTCGTGACGCCCGCAGAGGATCGCGGGCGAGGATTGAAACCAGCCGCGCCACCACATCATCAACCTTGTACACCGGTGACGCCCGCAGAGGATCGCGGGCGAGGATTGAAACATCAAACAGTTATAAAACGCTTCAGCAACCCCGGCGTGACGCCCGCAGAGGATCGCGGGCGAGGATTGAAACTGTTGCGATGTTTCTGCAATCACATCGGCCTGCGTGACGCCCGCAGAGGATCGCGGGCGAGGATTGAAACGCGTCTGTTGTGGCATTCTGGCCGACCAGGGCGATGTGACGCCCGCAGAGGATCGCGGGCGAGGATTGAAACATTTTTGTAACGCTAGGACAATTCACACAAAAAGACGTGACGCCCGCAGAGGATCGCGGGCGAGGATTGAAACAAATGTCTGCCCATCCAGTGACGCCCACACCACCGGTGACGCCCGCAGAGGATCGCGGGCGAGGATTGAAACGCGTATTTTCACCTTTGGGACGCCCCCGGCGGACGTGACGCCCGCAGAGGATCGCGGGCGAGGATTGAAACCATCGCCAAATGTAAATATAACCAGATGTCCTGCGTGACGCCCGCAGAGGATCGCGGGCGAGGATTGAAACAACTGCGACGGTGCCATCATCGGCCACGGTAAAGTGACGCCCGCAGAGGATCGCGGGTGAGGATTGAAACAATTGCGTCTGAACATGAATGAACAAGTTCAAACCAATGACACATTCCGGTTTTGCTGCAATTGAGTTTTTTACGAAAGCTGGGAACAATTTCAAAAACAGTGCAAAGTTAGCATAACCAATGAATCAAGCTTTATAGCTATATCAATAATATCTTTTAGACCAACCCTCTGAATTCGTTGCCAAAATCATCATGCATAAGTTCATCTTATTGGCGTAGGATCTATTAGCCTCAATGCAAGAATAACACTCTCAATCAACGATCCCATAACAGGGCCAAACCAGCTTGGACGGAGCATAGGTGATTGGAAGTTGTACCCTATGACTGCAATAAGCCAACCAGTGCCTGTGCACACCGAATAACTTGTTCGGACAGGTCTTCCGTCACCTCATCACTGCCTTCATATTCAAAGCCATTGCGCACATCATGCGCATCGGCCAGAACACGCCAGATTTCCGGTCCCACCGACAGCGTATGGGGCAGGCATTGAAAGACGATGTAACGATTCACCGGGCGATAGCCGCATCTGCGTAATGCCGCCAGTGAAAACGAATACGCGGCACCGTAGCCGAGTAAAAACTTGCTTGACAGCGAGATTTCTGCCTTGGTCGCATCCGCAAGGCGTTCTTTGCCGCTACGCAGATAGGTTTCATCTTCAGATTGGGAAAACGGCTCTTTTTTAAGCTGGCCGATTTTCACCAGGCTATCCAATGGCTTGTTGTCCATCCTGCCCTCCAATCAATTCAATTTTTGGCCCGTTCATCACTGACACCAGAAAATGATTTTTGTCATCCAGCTTGCGTTGCCACTCTAAAGGCCGATAAACCGTGAGCGATATTTTGCGCTTCAGCCGGGTCTCAAGTTCAACCAGTGGCGGGTACAGATCGGCACTGCCTAGTTCCGCTGCAATCACCATCAAATCGATGTCGCTGGCGGCGGTATCTTGCCCTTTGGCGACGGATCCATAAATAAATGCGCGGGTCATTCGCTGTTGAAACGGCAACAACACTTCCTTAAGCAACTGGGCTACGCCTTCGGTCTTGCGCATGATGGCGTCGAGCTCGTTAAAAACCGGTGACTCAGGGTTCGGCTTGTAAAGAATCACTTTGCCAACTTCTTCCCGCAACAACACACCCGCCGCAGCCAATCGTCCCAGTTCGCGCTGCGCGGAAGCGGAACCCAGCCCCGTACATGCCATCAGCGCGCGTAAATGCATGCCATCCGGAACCAGGAAAAGATTGGCCAGGATCGCTTTGGTGGCTTTGGAGAAGAGGGCGTCGCTGATTGTACTCATGCGCCAAATTCTAGCACAGTTGCGCCAAATTTTAGCGCAGTCAACCGGTCAGATTACCTGACATCAAGTGCCAGTGTCAGCCCGACTGCGCTACCTCAAACCCCACCACATTGCGCGCCTCGCGCGAAAACTCGACGCCAATCAAACTGATCGGCAAACCAAGGCCGCGATATTTGTCGGCATAAGCTTTGTCCTGCAACTGTTGCAGCGCCCTGCCTTCGGGCAGCAGTTCTACCACTTTGAATTCAAACAGATAAATCTGCGCGGGCAAAATCAGGGTCAGGTCGATACGGCCATGGTTGGTGGCGTCTTCCACCCGCAAATCAAAGCCTTGCGCGGCAAAATAGCTGTAGAACACGCTGGCGTAAAAGCCTTCGTATTGGGCAATCGGGTTATTGGTGTACCAGTTGTGGGGAATACCGGAGAAGAAGGCGTGGAACAGGTCACGCAGGGCTTTCACGTCGTGCGCCAGCAGCAGGTCGTACAGGCGGGTGCGCAACTGGTCGCTGCCGCTGGGGTCATTGGTGTAGGCGTTGAGCAAGCTGCTGTTGAGCGCCAGTTCAACTTCCAGATTCGGGTAGCCCAGGGTATAGCGCACCATGCCGGAGACCAGCGCTTCTTCATGCCGGATGGTCAGGTAGCCACTTTGAAACAGCAGTGCTTCGGGGCTGATCTGATCGACATCGAAAGTGGAAATCAGCTCTGGCCCGGTACGCATGCCCGCCAGCCGGGGTGTATAAAAGCCACGCTCGGCCAGCAGTTTGACCAGAAACGTGGGGGTGCCGGTTTCAAACCACCAGGGGCGAAATTGCTGGCTTTCAAAGTACAGTAGCAAATCGAAGGGGTTATACACTGCGGTACCAGTCCAGTTGTACCCGTTATACCACTGGCGGATTTTGGCGCGATCCTGGCCCGGTAATTCGGGCGCAAACACGCTGTCGAGATCGGCATCGGTGTAACCGCACAGATCCGAATAGTTGGGGTCGAGTGTAATATCGCGCAGATTATTCAAGCCGGAAAACAGGCTGACCTTGGCAAATTTGGTGACGCCGGTCAAAAACGCAAAACGGATATGCGCGTCCTGATCCT
The DNA here is from genome assembly GCA_039799405.1 of Pseudomonadota bacterium. Classification (GTDB taxonomy): domain Bacteria; phylum Pseudomonadota; class Gammaproteobacteria; order Burkholderiales; family Burkholderiaceae_D; genus CAMBDR01. Next base: position 4,236 of record JBDLSU010000795.1, read on the forward strand.
TGATCACGCTGTACAAATCTTTCAATGCTTCCCGCATCGCCATGGCAACGGGTTTGTCAGTGATTTGGTCGAGGATGGGCTTGTCATATTCATCGATCAGCACCACCACAGCTTGCCCGGATTGCTCATACAGACGGGAGATCAGATCACGCAAGCGACCGGGGTTATCGTTATACCGCGCCGATAAACCGAATTGGCGTTCATGCTCATCCAGTTGTTGTGCCAGTGCTGCATCCAGCGCGGCGCTGTCTTTCAAGGTGCGGCCACCAAAACTGATGCGTATCACCGGGAAGCGTTGCGACCAATCCCAT
>JBDLSU010000796.1:0-3187 GCA_039799405.1 Pseudomonadota bacterium
TGCGCGCCACTTCCAGCGCCAGCGCCTTGGTAAAGCCGTGCATACCGGCTTTGGCGGCCGAGTAGTTGGTTTGACCGAATGCGCCTTTTTGGCCGTTGACCGAGGAGATATTGATGATGCGGCCCCAGCCACGTTCGACCATGCCATCGCATACCGGTTTGGTCATGTTGAAGACGGAATCGAGATTGGTGCCCATGACGGCGTCCCAGTTCGGTTTGTCCATTTTCTTGAAGGTCATGTCGCGGGTAATGCCTGCGTTATTGACCAGCACATCGACCGGGCCGATGTCTTTGGTGATGGCAGCCACACATTGCTGGGCCGAATCATAATCGGCCACATCGCAAGGATAGGCGTGAAACTCAAAGCCCTGTTCCTTCATCGTTGCCAGCCACTCTGCCGACTTGGTATTGCCGGGTGAATAGGTGGTCACCACGGTGTAACCCAATGCCGCCATTTTGATGCAAATGGCTTCGCCCAAACCGCCCATACCACCTGTAATTAATGCAACTCTAGACATATCTGCTTCCTTTAAAATTCTGGTACCCGGTACCCGCGCAGGCTGTGCGGGTACGCCCGATGATTGGCCGGACGGTGCCGGCCGCTTGCTGTTTTTCGACCTTGATTTAATCGCGCTCAACTGCCAGCGCTACCCCCATGCCACCACCAATGCACAGACTGGCCAAACCGCGTTTGGCATCACGCCGCACCATTTCGTGCAGCAGTGTCACCAGAATGCGGCACCCGGATGCTCCGATCGGGTGCCCCAGAGCGATGGCTCCGCCGTTGACATTGATTTTACTGGTATCCCAGCCCATTTCCTTATTTACGGCCAGAGCTTGCGCCGCAAACGCTTCATTAATCTCCATTAAATCGAGATCCTGATGGGTCCAACCTGCTTTTTTCAAACACAATTGTGATGCTGAAACCGGCCCCATGCCCATCAACGCAGGGTCCAGCCCGGATGAGGCATACGACTTGATACGCCCCAGCACTGCCAGGCCCAGTTCTTTGGCCATGCTGGCCGACATCATCATCACCGCAGCCGCACCGTCATTAATGCCGGAGGCATTGCCAGCGGTAACACTGCCATCCTTGCTGAAGGCCGGACGCAAGACCGACAAGGATTCCAGGGTAGAACCAGCTTTGATGTATTCGTCGCTATCGACGATGATACTCCCCTTCTTTTGCGCAATTTCAAGTGCGAAAATTTCATCCTTGAATTTGCCTGCTTTTTGGGCCGCTTCGGCCTTCTGTTGTGACGCCAATGCAAATTCGTCTTGTTCTGCGCGCGAAATACCCTGTTTGGCGGCGACGTTTTCGGCGGTAATGCCCATGTGGTACTGGTTATACACATCCCACAAACCATCGACAATCATGCTGTCGGTGAGTTTGGCATCACCCATGCGAAAGCCATCGCGCGACTGGTTGAGTACATGCGGCGAGGCACTCATGTTTTCTTGCCCGCCAGCGATGATGATCCGGGCATCGCCGCATTTGATGGCCTGCGCCGCCAGATGAGTGGCTTTCAAACCACTGCCGCACACTTTGCCGACCGTAAAAGCCGGTACATGGTTAGGCAAACCTGCGCCGATCACGGCTTGCCTTGCCGGATTCTGGCCACACCCGGCGGTCAGCACCTGCCCCATGATGACTTCATTGATTAATTCCGGGTTGACGCCGGTTTGCGCCAGCAAACCCTTGATTACATGCGCCCCCATTTGTGCTGCCGATACCTTGGCCAGCGAACCACCAAACTTGCCGACTGCGGTACGGCCAGCGGCAACAATTACGACATCATCCATACTTCTCTCCAATTAAAGGGTAACTTACCCCGGACTCCCATTACACTGGCAAAATTTCACACATATGCCCCTACAACACCCTTGCAACATCATGAGCAAACGATTCATGCCGCAAAAAGAACATTACCTGCAATCCCATGATTCGATTGTGATGTTGCGCCACAGGAAAAAGCACGACGGTGCTTTTACTCGATTTGATACGCTAACGATTCATTCTGTAACCATTTGAACTTATCAGATTATATACAAGCCCTTTCAAGCCGGGCAGGCGCACGAGAGGAATTTTGACGGCACCAATAAAATTTGGGGGCTTTACAACACCCGGGTGCAGATATACCCGATCCAAGTTACCCCCTTTTGACACATTCCAAGTAAAATCCTTTTTTAATTTTTTTGGCAAGTCTGTTAGACTTGTCGGACTAAAAATGCCTGCCCAGGCTTTGCCCCCGATCCGATATGCAAAATAGCGCTCTACACAAACCCATCGACATCAAGATTTCCACCGTTGTGGCCATTTCGGTCGTGCTACATGAAACCGACAGCGCCATTCTGGCTGCGGCTGTGCATGACATGACGGGTGGAGCCAGCGACTTTTTCGATAATGAATTTGCCGTGATTGATATAGGAAGCCTGGACGCCGGGCAGATGGCAAAGATCGACTGGCCGGAATTGATCCGTATGCTCAAGGCGGTCAACCTGAACCCGGCGGCGGTGCGCAATGGCAATGAAGAAATCAATCAGGGCCTGGCGGCGCTGGGTTTGTCGGTGGATGACAGCCCGAAAGACCGCCATGTTGCCGCCAGCGAAGTAGCCAGCCATGCCCAGGCCGCCAATGCGGCGGCGGATGCTCACATTGCCCCGGCGGCGCTGGCCGAAACCGTTGCGGCACCAGCCCCGCCGCCCCCTGCTGCGCCCCCGGCAGCAGCCCAGCCTGCAGCACAGGACATGATCAGCCCGGTCTGCAATACCCTGATTATCGATACCCCGGTGCGCGCCGGACAACGCATTTATGCGCGTGGGGCCGATCTGATTATTACCGCCGTGGTCAATAATGGTGCAGAGGTGATTGCCGATGGCAGCATCCATGTGTATGCACCGCTACGCGGGCGGGCGCTGGCAGGTGCCAGTGGCAACGCCAATGCGCGCATCTTCGCGCTCAGCATGGAACCGGAATTGCTTTCCATTGCGGGCATGTACCGCACATTTGAAGATGGCTTCCCGCCCAACCAGATGCATCAGTTGACCCAGGCGCGGCTGGTGGGCGACCGGTTGGATATCAGCCCGGTGCCAATGCCGGGCAAGCATGGCTGACAAGATTAATTAATAATACAAAGGAATTGTTGTGGCAAGAATTATTGTAGTGACATCCGGCAAAGGTGGGGTCG
>JBDLSU010000797.1:0-3261 GCA_039799405.1 Pseudomonadota bacterium
TGACAGAGACATTGACAAAGACAGAGACAGAGACAAAAAACATAAAACCGGAACAGCAAGCAGCAGCAAGGACTCAACTTATCCCTGACCTGTCACAGCCGATGTCACAGCCGATGTCACAAACATTGTCACAGCCAATGTCACAGCCGATGTCACAAACATTGTCACAGCCAATGTCACCGGACACATCACCGCTTCCCGTAAGCCAAGATACCGAGCAACAGCGCGTGACCCATGACGCTGCGCAAGTGTCACCACCCGAGACAAGCACTGGGCAAATGACACAGACAGCGACAACCACGACGCAAGCGCCGTCCATGACCCCACTTTCAGGCACCCGAATTGGATTGTTATGCCAAAAACTGCGCTCGCAAATCGCGGCATCACCCGCCGCCTTTGCCAAACCAGGATGGAATGAAGTGTTAGCGGCATTTGACGATGAATTCATCCTGGAAATCGTGCGTGCCAAACGCCTTGGCAATCCCCATGAATCGTATGGCATCAATTATTTTTTGCCGGGTTTGTTGGATGCGGTGAGAAAACAGCGTGAAGGCAGCGCACCGGTTGATCCCCGTGGTCGTCCTGATCCCTTCAATCTGAACAAAATCGACCGTAGCGCCGACGCGGCGCGCATGGAAGCATGCTTGAAAAAATTCAACATCGTCATCACTGACGATACCCCGCTCGATTTCTAATACAGCTATCTGGAAGAAACATGGAAAAATTGAGCCATCACGTCGATGCAGCCTTACCCGAACCCATGACCCGGCGCTTGGTATGGACAGATGGGCAATGTTCGCAACATGGCCCCTCACGCATATTGATTCATGCCCAGCACAGCCAATGGCAGTGTCCGACTTGTTTTGAAGTCGAATTGGAAGCCAAGGCGCGGCGTGAGTGGGTTGATGAACGCATCGCCCATTTGCAGGCACACACCCATATTCCCGCCAAATATCGCGAACAACGCTTCATTGCCAGCACCGAAAAACAGAAGGCGGTACGTTCTTTGGTGATGGCGTTTCGTGATTCGATTGTGCAAAAAAATGATTGGGCAGCACTGATTCTGACGGGCGACAATGGCACCGGCAAGACCCTTTTAGCCTGTGAATTTGCCCGCACCTACATTCTGAAGCACCTGCGCTCGGTGCGCTATACCACCACCCATGGCATGATTGCCGACATCCAGGCATCGTATAGTCAGCCCGACAAATCGGAAGAGAGCGAAATCGCGCGCTACGCCCAGTACGACTTGCTGATTCTGGATGAGGTCGATGTCAAGCGCGACAAGCCCAATGCGCAGCTATTACTCAGTGAAGTGATTGGCCGTCGCTATGCCAATGGCAAACCCGTCATTGTGATCTCCAACCAAGGGTTTGATCTGCTTGAAGCCTTCCTTGGAAAACGTGTGCATGATCGCCTGCACGAAAACGCGGTGATTTGCAACTTCGATTGGCCCAGCTATCGGCGCGATCCATCGATTACCCGCCCGCTTGGCAATTGATTGGCAGGACAGCACACGATGGCACATCAATGCAGCAACTGTCGGCATGTCAGCATCAACCGCTATGACCGGATGACGCAGTTTTCCTATGGCAAATGCCCGTTTCATCACCAGCCTGGCGAATATGTGAGCCTGCATTTTGAACGCGAATGCGACTACTTTCTGCCCGGATTGACCGCCAGCGCACGCAAGAACACGCCCAATTATTTGGCGTTTAAAGCCGCCATGCAAACGATTTCCAACATCAAATTAAAGTGAGTCAATGATGTCAACCTTGATCTACCCAGCCAGAAGGCCAGCCCCGGATATCAGCCGCAGCAAATACCGCAATCAGCGCGTGATGTGGAACGGCATGGCCTTTGATTCCCAGGCCGAATACGAACGCTATCAGCAACTACTGCTGCTGCTGTTACAGGCCAAGCACATTAGCAACTTGATGCGCCAGGTCAGTTTTGAGTTAGCGCCATCGGTGGTGATCGATGGCAAACCGAAGCGCGCACTGCGCTATGTGGCCGATTTCCAATACATCGAGGTGGCAAGCGGCAAAACCATCGTCGAAGATGTCAAAGGCATGCTCACCCAGGCTTACATCATCAAGCGCCACCTGATGATGTCCGTCCACGGCATCACGATTCTGGAAACCGGTGCCAAGACCAACGCCGCCAGCCAAGCGACAGCCAAGCCACACGCCCCCGCTATCCGAAAAATCCCGCGATCCACAGCCACACGTTGCCCACCCTTTTTGAAACGTCGGTAAGCAACACAGACATAGCATGATCGGCGCAATAGCGAAGCGCCAGAAAGGACATATGAAAACCTCACGCCGAAAAATGAACCCGGTCAAAACCGATTGCGCAGTCAGCAAAGCTGCGCAAGCGATCGCCCCCGTCGCCCCACCCAAGCGCCTGGTGCGAGCGCGCGCCCCCGATACCGACAGCGCCATCATTCGGGAGCGTATGGCCGCCGCATTGGCAATGAATCGCTTAACCAGCGTTGAAGTCGCCAGGCGTATGGGCTATAAAAACAGCACCCAGATTTCGCTGATTTTATCCGGTGCCCGCCCGATTCCGCATGATTGGGCCTTCCTTAAAAAGTTCAGCGATATCTGCATGGTCTCGCTGGATTTTCTGTATGGTTTGAATCAGTATCCCCAGCGTGACCCGATTGCCTCCGGTCATTTTGCTGTGTTACGTGGCTTTGAAGATTTGATGCGTCATCAAAGCGCCAGCATGGCAACCGCCTTCATTGAGTGCGCCGCCTTGAGTGATTTACCGTGGCGCGAAGTCAATGAACTGTGTGATCTGGTCGAGCATGCCGCCAGCGCCATCGAGCGCATGCGTGACAACCCAAACAATGCTGAATTGATCCCTGACTTGTGCGCAGGCAGCCCGGTTTTAGACCTGGTACAACAGTTTCACCGCGCCACCCCGGCAATTCGCGCAGCCTTTGACAAGCGCCGATCTGGCGAAACCAAAATCATGGAACTGGCCAGCGGTCGCCGTGGCCCCTTGGCCTATCTATTGGAAGGTCGGCAAAATCAACTCAATTTTGAACCAGACCATGGAGCGTAATGCATGGCGCAATTGTCCAGCGAACAATGGTTAGCGGCACAGCAAGAATGGGAAGTCAGCCCGAAAGCGGGTTATGAATGGCTTGCCAAAAGCCTGCAAGCGCGCGGCTGGGAAGTCACGCGCCAAGCCATCAGCAAAGCCGCAAACCGTGATGGCTGGGCCAAACGTGACCCGCTTGGTGCGCCAGTT
>JBDLSU010000798.1:0-3846 GCA_039799405.1 Pseudomonadota bacterium
GGCAGCAACTTCAGCAGCAAAGTCGTCCTGTTTCTTTTCAATCCCTTCGCCCACCACGTACATGGTGAAGGCTTTGACCGATGCATTGGCCGCTTTCAACATTTGCTCAACCGATTGCTTGTCGTTTTTCACGAAAGCCTGGTTCAACAACGATACTTCCTTCAGGAACTTCTGGATCGAACCTTCGATACGCTTGGTCACGATTTCAGCCGATTGTGCAGTCTTGCCTTCAGCCACCGCTTTGGTCGCATCTTCTGCAGCCTTTTGGGTAGCAACCGAACGCTCACGTTCGATCAGTTCTGCAGGCACCTGATCAGCCGACAAGGATACTGGCTTCATCGCAGCAATGTGCATTGCCACGTCTTTACCGACTTGTTCGTCTTCACCAGTGAAATCCACCATCACGCCGATACGCGAACCATGCAGGTAGGAAGTCAGACGGCCAGCGGTTTCAAAACGGGTAAAGCGACGGATCGACAGATTTTCGCCGATTTTACCGATCAGTTCAGTACGGGTCACTTCAACCGATTTGCCATTCAGGTCAGTTGCCAGCAAGCCAGCCAGATCGGCCGGATTGGTTGCCACCACCAGTTTTGCCACTGCATCGGCAAAGGCGACAAAGTCTTGATTTTTCGAAACGAAATCGGTTTCGCAATTGATTTCTACCAATGCGCCCACGCCGCCATCGATATGGGTTGCCACCACGCCTTCGGCTGTGATGCGCGAAGAGGCTTTGGAGGCTTTGGTACCCAGTTTGACGCGCAGGATTTCTTCCGCACGATCCATATCACCATCGGCCTCGGTCAAGGCTTTTTTGCATTCCATCATCGGTGCATCGGTTTTCCGACGCAAATCACCTACCATCGCCGCTGTAACTGCCGCCATGTTGCTCTCCTAATATGTAAAACTAAAATAAGCTGAATTAAAACTGAGTTCAAGCCAGGCACCCGAGTGTGATGCCTTGCGCTCCCACTCTTCAAATCCAAAAAAAAGGGGTGAGCACTCGCCCCCCCTTTATTGCCAAACCAGCCTTGACTTAAGCTTGTTCGCTATTGTCTTCGACGTATTCGTCGGTGCTGGCGGCAGATTTTACCATTTCAACGATTTCGTTGGTGGCATTGGCACGGCCTTCCAAAATCGCATCAGCGACGCCACGGGCGTACAGCGAGATGGCTTTGGAGGAATCGTCGTTACCAGGGATCACGTAAGTAACGCCTTCTGGTGTATGGTTGGTATCGACCACGCCGATCACGGGGATGCCGAGCTTGCCGGCTTCAGTGATTGCGCCTTTGTGGTAACCCACGTCCACCACGAAAATGGCGTCAGGAATGCCGCCCATATCCTTGATGCCGCCGATCGATTTTTGCAGTTTGACCAGTTCGCGCTGGAACATCAGGGCTTCTTTTTTGCTCAGCTTTTCCAGGCTGCCGTCTTCCATGGTGGCTTCCATGTCTTTCAGACGCTTGATCGAAGTTTTGATGGTTTTGAAGTTGGTCAGCATGCCGCCCAACCAGCGTTGATCAACATAAGGTACGCCAGCACGTTGCGCTTCAGCAGCGATGATGTCACGCGCCTGACGCTTGGTGCCCACCATCAGGATAGTGCCGCGATTGGCCGACAATTGACGCACGTGTTTCATCGCGTCATGGTACATGCCAATGGTTTTTTCCAGGTTGATGATATGAATTTTATTACGATGGCCGAAGATGAACGGTGCCATCTTGGGATTCCAGAAACGGGTTTGGTGACCAAAGTGAACACCAGCTTCCAACATTTCACGCATTGTTACAGACATGATTTCTCCAGGGTTAGGTCTGGAACCCGATCAGTCACCCGTATGGCTTTGCCATGCTGGGCACCCTTTGCAACCGGATTCGCTAATTGACACAAAATTTAAAAGTATTTGCCTAAATCGCCAGTTTTAAAAGCAGATTCAAGCAACCCGAAATTATACAGCATATTTTTGACAGGACTCAAGACCGGAGCGCTTGTTTCAGGGAAAAACCCCGGTTTTTTTACAAAAACATGCACGGTTATCGCCCGCTTACAACGCCGGGAGTGCTACCCAGAACACCGTCTTGCAATTTTCTTGCGAATCAAAACCAATTTCGCCGCCCATTTTTTCGATCAATGATTTGCTGATATTCAGGCCAAGACCCGCCCCTTGTGACTTACGCGTGTCCGACAGATCTGCCTGCGCAAATCTGCCAAAGATATGCGGGCGAAAGTTTTCCGGAATCCCCTTGCCATGGTCTTCCACTTCGATCCGGTAACGCTGGTCGATCCACAATACCCGCAGCCACACTTGCTGCCCGGGCGCAGAAAATTTGGCCGCATTCGACATCAGATTCGCCAGCACCTGCATCAGGCGCTCGCCATCAGCCCAAACCCAGGCACATTCCGTGTCGTTTTGCATCTGGTAGCTAACGCCATAGCCATGGGCATAGGATTGATTGGCCTCGATTGCCTGACGCACCAGAACGATCAAATCAAGCCGCTCCGGATGCAACACCATTTTTCCGCTGGCGAGTTTTTCCATGTCGAGAATATCATTGACCAGACTGACCAGGCGCTGGCTGTTTTTATGCGCTATCGTAATCAATTGATGAGCCTGGGGCGACAAGGCCCCGGCTGCGCCACCGTCCAGCAAGCCCAAAGAGCCCCGGATTGAGGTAAGCGGGGTACGCAATTCGTGGCTGACCACGGAAATGAATTCGGATTTCAGATTATCAATGCGGCGTTGCTCCTGCAATGCACGCTCATAGCCTTCGCGCACAATGCGCTCATCGTCGGCACGCTGGCGAAAGTAGCGCTCATTACACATCAGCACGTAGCAAAAAGTCAGCAACACACTAACCAAATAAAACACAAGGTAAGAAACATCATTCAGCAAACTTTGCTGGAACGGGATGTTATCCGCAGAATAATTAAAAAACAAATAATTGACGATGCGAATCGACAGCACCAGCGCACATAGCACGCATACCGCTGCCGTATAGCCCTGGGCGCGCTGACGCCAGCCCTGCCCGGATAACAAAATCCAGCCCGACCAGGCCATAATGCCGACCAGAAAAACATGGTAGACAGCACCGCGCAAGGAAAAATGCGGCTGCACCAGCACAAACCAGGTCATCAGCGCCAACTGCAAGCCAACACCCCACCAGATCCAGCGCTGATCAAAGTTCTTTTGCCGGAAAGCAGCAAAAATCGCCAGATAATGCCACAAAGCCAGAGAAATCAAACCATTGCCAAGCACGACCGACACGACTTCCGGGATCACACCTCGCAATGCTGCAGACACAATCCAACCCAATCCCAGCATCAAGGTCGCCTTGGCCCAGCGTTGCACCCCCGGCACCTGCGCCAGGTAACCGCGTGCCACCGCAAACATGCCACCACTCATCAGCAAACTGCCGATTATGATAATGTAGACGACACTACGTGGATCAATTTTCATGCACTCTGGCCCATATCCATCACCATCATTTAAACCGTGTCCCGAACGCCAAAGTCAAAGTGTCGCGGTCGATCTGGCTATTGTAAGCGCCGCCAGATATCCGGTGATATTGAAGTTGGGCAAAATGGTCACTCCCGGCATCCAGACGCAAACCCAGGCGCACCATGCGTCGCCCCTGCAAGAACCCGCCATCATAAGCGTAACCATGCACATCATGCGACCACAACACCGAAGGCGTCCATTGCATTGACCAGGCGCGATAGCGCGCATCCAGTTGCAGCCGGTAGCCCCAGGCGTTTGCGGTAACAAAGCCATCCAGCGCACAGTTTTTTTGCGCCAGGGTGGTATCGACACAGGGTACGCCATTGACCATGGCACTGCCATAATCA
>JBDLSU010000799.1:0-7680 GCA_039799405.1 Pseudomonadota bacterium
CAGGTGCTGGGCTTGTGCCTGCCGCGTTCAATACTGGCAATTCAGGCCATGTTGGCCTGCCTGAAATGTGGTGCGGCCTATTTGGCGCTGGACCCGGACTATCCGTCCGCGCGCCGTAACATGATGCTGCGCGATGCAAAAATAGAATTTTGCCTGCTGCATCAGGATAGCCGCATCCGTGCCGGCGAGCTGGCCGCTGCCAGTGATTGTGAACTGATCTGGCTCGACCAGAGCGCGCTGCAACTGGCCTGGCAGCAAGCGGCCAGCAGCAACCTGGATCTGCCCGGTTTGCAGCCGGAACAGGCCGCGTATGTGATTTATACCTCCGGCTCCAGCGGCCAACCCAAGGGGGTGGTGGCGGCGCACCGCAGCATTGTCAACCGCCTGCACTGGATGCAGCAAGCCTGGCCAGCCCGGGACGATGAGGTATTTTGTCAAAAAACTTCGCTCGGCTTTGTTGACCATGTGGCAGAAATCTTCCAGCCACTGGTATTGGGGCAGCCACTGGTGATTATTGATACGGATGACACGCTCGATCCGGCGCGCTTTGCACAACGAATACAAGCGCACCGTATCACCCGCCTGACGCTGGTGCCTTCCCTGCTGCGGCTGCTATGCGACCAACAGGTCTTGAGCCAGATGCGCAGCTTGCGGCTGGTCATTTCCAGCGGCGAAGCGCTGCAACTGTCGGATGCGCGCGCGTTTTACCAGGCCCTGCCTGCGGCCACTCTGCTTAATCTGTATGGTTCCAGTGAAGTCGGGGCCGATGTCAGTGCTTACCAGATGGTGGCACCGGATGACAATCCGGCGGTGATGCAGTATTTCCATGCCGCCGATACTGCCGCCCTCCCATTCAAACCCTTGCCCTCGCTCAGTCTGGACAGCGCATTTCGCAGCGAATTTTGCGCAACCGGCATCCCGCAGCAAGCCTGTGGCTATGAGGCCTATCTGGCGCAATTAAATCAAAGTATTTTGCCGTATGTGGTGGATGTCAGTTCGCAGCGCTTTATCGGCCATATGACCTCGAAACTGCCGCATTTCATCCCTGATCTGAATCGCCTGATCGCGCAATTGAACCAGAACATGGTCAAGGTTGAAACCTCGAACAGCCTGACCCTGATCGAACGCCAGGTACTGGCCAGCTTGCACCGGCTGTTTTTCCAGCTTGATGGCACCTTCTACGACCAGCATTGTCAGGACCCGCAACATGTATTTGGCGTGGTCACGGGTGGTGGCAGTGTCGCCAACCTGACCGCCTTGTGGGGTGCGCGCAACCGCGCGCTGCTGGCGGCCGGGGCTACTCTGGCCGGGTTACGCAGTGAAGGCGCGCATGCGGTGGCGCAGCGCCTCGGCTTTCGCCGCTGCGTGGTACTGGGCACCCGTTTGATGCATTATTCGATGCGCAAGAGCATGGCGCTGATGGGCCTGGGCGAACAAGCCCTGATGACGGTAGCGCAAGATGCGCAGCAAAAAATGTCGCTGCCGGATTTGCAGCAACGCCTGCAACAGTGTCAGCGTGAAAATTGCCTGGTCATCGCCATCGTCGGCATTGCCGGTGCCACCGAAACCGGCAGCATCGATCCGTTACCCGAAATCGCCGCCATCGCGCGTGCCCATGGCGTGCATTTTCATGTGGATGCGGCCTGGGGTGGTGCGTTCCAGTTGTCACCGCGTTACCGCCATTTGCTGGAAGGCATTGAGCAAGCCGATTCCATTACTCTGTGCCCGCACAAACAACTGTATCTGTCACAAGGCATCAGCCTGTGCTTGCTGCGCGATACCCTGGCCGCCAACTGCATTGCCACCCACGCCAATTATCAGGCCCAGCCCGGCAGTTATGACCTGGGCCAATATTCGGTCGAAGGCTCGCGCCCGGCGCATGCCTTGCTCTTGCATGCCAGCCTGCATGTGCTGGCGCAAGACGGTTATGCCTGGCTGCTCCAGCAAAACATGGCAAAAACCCGCTATTTTGCGCAATTGATCAAAAGCTGTGATGCCTTTGAACTGATTGCCGAGCCGGAATTAAACATTCTGAATTACCGCTATATTCCGCTGGCCTTACGTGGTCAACCTGCACAAAGTGGTCAACGTGATCAAAGTGAATGGAGCCCGGAAGATAACCAGCAAATCAGCCAGGCCGTTTCCACCATCCAGCAACAACAGTTTTTGCTGGGGCAATCGTTTTGTTCCAAAACCACGTTGCAACTGGCGCGCTGGCCGGGCCAGGCTTTAACGGTATTTCGCATCGTACTGGCCAATCCGTTGACCAGTTTTGACGACTTGCGCGCGGTATTGCAAGACCAGTTGCGCATTGCCAGCGAGATAATCGAAGCCCCCGGCAGCCAGGCGCGCAACCAGTTGCCGGAACTATCAGGCCAGGCTGCGCAATTGCTGGGTCAATCGATTGTGCCGATTGGCAAACCGATTGCCAATACCACACTGTACGTGCTGGATGCGCAATTGAACCAGGTGCCACCCGGTTTGCCGGGGCAGTTGTTCATCGGCGGGGCCGGGCTGGCGCTGGGTTATTTGCACCAGCCGCAAATGACGGCGGAAAAATTTATCGATAGCCCGTTTGAAGCGGGCCAAAAACTGTACCAGAGTGGGGATTGGGTGCGCTGGCGCGATGATGGCAATCTGGAATATCTGGGGCGCATGGATGAGCAAATCAAAATCCGTGGCATGCGGGTGGAGCCGGGTGAAATTGAAGCGCAGTTGCAGCAACACCCGCTGGTGCGGCAGGCCGTGGTGGCCTTGATGCGCCCGGCCGGACAAGCCGGTGCCGAGCCCTTGCTGACCGCGTATCTGGTGCCGCGCCAGGATCTGGCCGCTGCAGCGGCACAACCGGATGCGCTGCCGGACGTAACCCCGGCGCACCAGCTTGATCCACTGGTACTGCAAGCACAACTGCATACCGCGCTGGCAAAGTGCTTGCCCGAGCACATGCTGCCCGCGCTGTACGTGGTGGTGGCCCGGTTGCCGCTCAACCCGAACGGCAAAATCGACCGCCGCGCCCTGCCCGCCCCCGGCCTGCCGCAACGCCACAGCATAGCGCCCGCGAGCAGCGCCACCGAAGCCGCCCTGTGCCAGATCTGGCAGCACTGCCTGGGGCTGGAGCGGGTCGGACGCGAAGATCATTTCTTTCGCATCGGCGGCCATTCGCTCAGCCTGAGCAAGATGGCGATGCAGTGCAACCAGCATTTTGGCCTGAATCTGCCATTCAAGGACTTTTTCACGCACCCGCTACTGGCTGATCTGGCAATCTTGATCGAGCGTGAACAGGCCGGACAAGCCATGTTTGCGCAATTGAGCCAGACGCTGCCGGAAGGCCACACCAGCCTGATGCTGTAGGCAGCACTGAACCAATGTTAAACCCGGCAGTTGAACTGAATGAATTGATTGATGATGAATTTACCTGGCACCATTGCACCCGCTTATCTGGCAAAGCATGCAGCAGAGAATGCAGCCCATCACGCAGAAAATAATTTGGCATCGGATGCCAGCAAACCGGCACCGTTGCAAGAATTACTGGCACAGTGCAGCGCCCGCCAGATCAGTTTGCAGGTGGTGGATGGCAATCTGAAGGTCGGCGGCGCACAGGGCGCGCTGGAACCGGCCTTGATTGCGGCGCTACGCCAGCAAAAAAGCGCCTTGATCGACTGGCTGCAACAAAAGCAACAAGCCAGCGCAGCAGCCAGCGTCCGCCCGATTCAAGCCCAAAAGCAATCGCGCGCGCCCTTGTCACTGGCACAGCAACGCTTTTGGCTGGCAGAACAACAGCAAGGCCCGACGGCCCAATTTACCCTGGCATTTGCCCTGCCGCTTCAGCACCAGCCCGATCCGGCCCGGCTGGAGCGCTGCCTGCAAAGCCTGCTGCAACGCCACCACAGCTTGCGCACCGTGTATCGGCAGGAAGCCGATGGCACGCCATTTCAACAGGTTTTGGCGCAAGTGCCGCCGGTGTTGGTGATCAAACCGTGCCGGGATGCGCAGGATTGCGCCGAACAAATCCGCCAGCAGGTGGCGCGCCCGTTTGATCTGGGGCAGGATTTGATGTTGCGCGTTACCCTGCTGACGCTGCCGCCGGATCAAAACACCAGCACTGCGACCAGCAGCGGCAGCAGCAGCAGCAGCAGCAGTACATCATGCACCCTGCTGTTTTGCCTGCACCACATCGCCGCCGACGGCTGGTCAATCGGATTGCTGACCGATGAACTCAGCCGCCTGTACCAATCCGGACACACGCCCTTGCCAGCGCTGCCGCTGCAATACAGCGATTACGCGCTGTGGCAACAACAAAATCCACCCGCAGCGCCCAGTCTGGCGTACTGGCGCAAGCAACTGGCCGACTTGCCTGCCCTGCACGCCCTGCCGCTATGCCAGCCGCGTCCGCCACGCGCCAGCCTGCGCGCAGGCAGCGTGCATAGCCTGATCCATGCCGACACCAGCACGGCGCTGCAACACTGGTGCCAGTTGCACGACGCCACCTTGTTCATGGGTTTGCATGCGCTGCTGGCAGCATTGTTGCAGCGCTATTCGCATGCACCCGAGCTGGTCATCGCCAGCCCCAGCGCCAATCGCCGCATTGAAACCAGCCAGATCGTGGGCTGTTTTATCAATCCCCTGGTATTACGCCACCGACTGAACCCGCAGCATAGTCTCAATCAAATCCTGGGCCAGTGCCGCGCCACCATTTTGGCGGCGCAACAGCATCAGGATCTGGCGTTTGAGCATCTGCTGCAACAACTGCGCCCGCAGCGCAGCAGCAGCCACGCGCCGCTGTTTCAAATCATGCTGATATTGCAAAATAATGACTATCCCGCAATTGAACTCGATGGTCAGCGCGCCCAGGTAATCTCGATTGAAAATGGTTTTACTCCCTATGATTTAACGCTGGAAGTAGCCCAACCCGGCCCCGGCCAACCGATGGCCTTGCACTGGCAATATGCACAAGACCTGTTCCGCCCGGCGTTTATGGAACAACTGGCCGGGCATTTTGAAACGCTGCTGCAATATGCCATACAGCAGCCGACGCTGGCGCTGGGCCAGATCGATTTATTGTCCCCACAGCAGCGCCAAAGCGGCTTGCATGACTGGAACCCCGGCCCGGCCCCGGCCCTGGTGCATACCAGTTTGCTGGACTGGATCAACCGCCATTGCCAATCCGCGCCAGAAGCAATTGCGCTGATTGATGGCTCGCAGCAAATCAGCTACCGCCAGCTTGATCGCACAGCGCGCCAGTTGGCGCAAGCCTTGCGAACGCAGGGGCTGGTGCCGGGCAGCGTGCTGGGCATTTGTTTGCCACGCCAAAGCAATTGGGTCGCGGCGCTGCTGGCTTGCCTGCATTGCGCTGCGATTTATTTGCCGCTCGATCCGGATTATCCGGCGCAAAGGCTGGCATGGATGCTGGAAGATGCCAATGCGGCCTGGATTGTCAGCGATGCGGCCAGCCGTGGCAGCTTGCCTGCCAGCCATCAAGCCCGCGTGATCGGAATCGACGCATTGTCCAGAACCTTTTCCGGTGCGGATCAGCTCGCAGCGCAATTTGCCGACCAGCACGCTGCCAGACCGGCAGAACCGGCAGAACCGGCAGCACCGCTCTACCTGATTTACACCTCCGGCTCCAGCGGTCGCCCCAAAGGCGTGCTCGGCACCCGGATCAGTCTGCTGCAGCGCCTGCAATGGCTGGCGCAAACCTGGCCCGCGCAGGCAGACGAAGTGTTTTGCCAAAAAACCTCCATCGGTTTTGTTGATCATGTGGCCGAAGTGTTTCAGGCCCTGACCAGCCAGCGCCCCCTGTTGCTGTTGCCGCCCGACACCCTGCGCAATCCGCAACAACTGGTACTGGCGCTGCAACAACACCGGGTCAGCCGCATCACGCTGGTGCCATCGCTGTTAAAAGTGCTGCACGATAGCGCAGCCCTGCCCGCCCTGAGCGCTTTGCGCCTGATTATTTCCAGCGGCGAACCGCTGCCACCCGCGCTGGCGCAAGCGGTGTGCCAGGCATTACCACACGCCACCTTGCTGAATTTATATGGTTCCACCGAATGCGGGGCCGATGTCAGCTTTTATGCTTGCCAGGGCCAGCTTGCAACCGGGCACGCCGCCTGCGCCTTTGTACCGCTGGGCAAGCCGCTGGCGCATTGCCAAATCTACCTGCTCGACCCGCAAGGCCAGCCCGTGCCGCCGGGTGTGGTGGGTGAAATCCATGTGGCGGGCCTGGCACTGGCACAAGGCTATTTGAACCAGCCAGCTTTAAGCGCAGAAAAATTCATCCCCGATCCGTTTGCCAGCCAGCCGGGTGGGCGACTGTATCGCACGGGCGACCTGGCACGCATGTTACCGGACGGCCAACTGGAATACCTGGGCCGGGCTGACCGCCAGATCAAAATCCGTGGTTGCCGGGTTGAACCGGGTGAAACCGCCGCCGTGCTGGCGCGTCAGCCTGCGGTGGCCGATTGCACGGTACAAGCGCACCAGCGCGACGATGGCAGCGCCCGGTTGTTGGCCTGGGTGGTGCCGCACACGTTGCCAACCCAGCCAAAGCAGGAAGCCGACTTGACGGCCACACTGCGCCAGGCATTGCAAGCCGAATTGCCGGACTACCTGCTGCCTGCCCACATCATGCTGCTGACGCGCTTGCCGCTCAACCCGAACGGCAAACTGGATCGCGCCGCCTTGCCACTGCCAGAAAACAATCCGGCCAGCAACAACAGCAACACCGGCCAGCCGGCCAATGCGCTGGAGCACACGCTTTGCACCATCTGGCAGCAGGTGCTGGGCCTTGCCAGCATTAGCGTCGATGATGATATGTTCCAGTTGGGAGCGGACTCCCTGAATGTGATTCACTTGGTGCGCCAGTTGCAGCAATTCGGCTACCAGGCCAGCTTTGCCTTGCTGGTGCAATACCCGAGCATCAAGGCACTGGCGCGGGTGTTAGCCCAATACCGCGTCGAAAACCAGACGCTGGCGCCGGATGGCACGCCAGCGGGCCGGGCTTTGTCATTAGCCGCGCCGACACGCTTACCGATGATCCCGAGTCGCCCGAATGTATTTCGCATGGTGCCAAGCATTGCGAATGCTGCCCAACCCGCCCACGACAAGCAAAATCCGCCTGAAAAGTGCTCCATCGTATCCCCCATCGCATTACCCACCCCGTCGCCGATCCATCACTGGAACGTCATCGAAGCACTGCGACTGGAGCGCAACCGCTTTGACCCGGCCCTGCTGCGCCAGGCGCTGGCGCTGTGTCTGCAATATCACGACGGCTTGCGCCTGCGCTGGCAACAGCGAGCCGATGGCAGTTGGCAAGAAAACCTGCTGCCGCAATGGGACGAATTGCCATTTGCAGTGCAAGACGCACGCCAACATGCCGCACGCGCCGTCGCATACGGCCGCGAGGTATTGATTGAAATGCAGCAGCAAATCCGGCTCGATACCCGGCCAATGCAATTGACCCTGCTCGACTTTGGTGCCGGACAAGACTGGATTTTGTTACTGACGCTCCACCATTTGCTGGTCGATGGCCTGTCACTCAGCATTTTCTGGCAAGACCTGAGCACGCTCTACCAGCAACTGGCACAAAACCAACCCGCCCAATTGCCACCGGTGCCCTGCAGCTTCGCCCGCTACGCCCGCGCCCTGCAAGCCTATGCCGATAGCACCACCGTGCAAACCCAA
>JBDLSU010000800.1:0-8603 GCA_039799405.1 Pseudomonadota bacterium
ATCGGCTGCTGGTAGGGTAGGTAGACAAAAAAGCAAGTGCCAACCCCGACCTCACTTTGCACCTCAATTTTGCCTTGATGTTGCTGGACGATTTTTTTGACGATATCCAAGCCTAAACCACTGCCTTCGCCCGCAGGTTTGGTGGTGAAAAAGGCTTCAAAAATCTTGTCGCGAATTTCTGGCGGGATACCGCAACCGGTATCGCCCACCGCCACCACCGCTTCATTATCGAGCCGCGCCAGCGCAATCGTCAGCGTGCCCTGGTGGTTCATCGCCTGCAGCGCGTTATGAATCAAATTGGTCCAGACCTGATTGAGTTCATCGGCATAACACAGCAAGGGCGGGATTTTTTCAATGTGGCGCACCAGCGTAATACCTTGCTTGATCTGGCTGTGGTAAATGGTGAGCACGTTTTCCAG
The DNA here is from genome assembly GCA_039799405.1 of Pseudomonadota bacterium. Lineage (GTDB taxonomy): Bacteria > Pseudomonadota > Gammaproteobacteria > Burkholderiales > Burkholderiaceae_D > CAMBDR01. Next base: position 420 of record JBDLSU010000800.1, read on the forward strand.
GTTTTGCGCCAGATCGGTTTCAACCCGGCTGGTTTTTTCGCCCTGATGCGCATAGGATTTCAGCGCAAACACAATCTTGGCCACCCGCGCCACGGCGGTATTGATGTTATTGGTATTGTTGATGATGTTGGCAACAGCGTAGGCGGTATCGAGAATCAAGGCACTGTGTTCGTGCTGCAGCAAAGGCAAATAGTCCGGCAGCGCATCGTGCGCATGCAATTGCACCAGCAAATCGGCCTTGCGATGCGCATCGCTGATGCCCGCCTGCTTCAGTTGCGCCATCAGCTCGCGCGTCAGGGCGCGCTCTTCACGCGTGCTGCGCAGTGGCATATCGCGCTTGCCATGGTTGATCAGGCGCACAAACAGATCGCTACTGTCCTGATCCAGTTGGCGGAACAGTTGCGGCAAACCGCTCAGCGCTTGTTCCAGCGCATCGGCAATATTGCCGCCACTGGCTTTGACCGCACCAATCGGGTTATTGATCTCATGCGCCACCCCGGCCACCAATTGCCCGAGCGAGGCCATTTTTTCGGATTGAATCAAATGGCCCTGAGCGGCTTTCAGGGTTTCCAGCGCCTGCTTGCGTTCTTTGCTTTCTTGCGCCAGCGTGGCATTTTGTTCTTCCAGTTCAATCTCGGCCAGCGCCTGGGCTTCTTGCACCAGCACAATCCAGCCCGCCGCAATACACAGCAACACACCCAGAGCAAAAAACAGGTTGAACAAAATCGTGCGCACATGCTGCGCGGTGGCTGCGCTCATCTGGTCCAAACTCATGGCATAGCCCAGCCAGAACGTAATGCCCAGCAAAGCCAGCATGACACCCGCGATCAGGACAAATTGTGCCACCCGGAACACGGTTTGCTTTGACACCGGTTGCCGCCAGAACCAGCCCAGTACCCTGGCCACCATGCGCCGATACCAGGAAGGCTGTTGTGGCTTGCAGCGGTCTTTGCAACCGGAATCGAGGGTACAACACAGTGAGCAAATCGGGGTATCGTGATAGCTGCAATAACTGAAATCGGTTTGCGCATAATGCTGGCCGCACACGCCGCACAGCACCTGGTTTTCCGAGCGCAGATACATCACATTGGGCCGGGCGATATAGTATTTGCCGCGCGTGGCCAGCGCCATCAGCGGCACCATGATCATGCTGACCAGCAAAGCCAGCAGCCAGGAATACGCTTGCGCCCAGACGCCTGCCAAACCGGTAAATGCGATGGTGGAAACAATGGACGCGCACAACATGCTGACAAAGCCGACCGGGTTATAGTCGAACAAATGGGCGCGTTTGAATTCGATCAGCGCCGGACTGAGTTTAAGCGGTTTGTTAATCGCCAGATCGGCCACCACGGCGGCGATCCAGGCGATAGCGATATTGGAATACAAGCCCAGCACCTTGTTGATGGCATCAAACACCCCCAATTCCATCAGCAGCAGTGCAATCACGGTATTAAACACCAGCCACACCACCCGCCCGGGGTGAGCATGGGTCAGGCGCGAGAAAAAATTCGACCAGGCCAACGAACCGGCATAGGCATTGGTGACATTGATTTTGATTTGCGAGATCAACACAAACAAGGTACTCAGCGCCAGCGCCCAGCCCGGGTGCGCCAACACATAGCTGTACGCCACTGTATACATGTGTACCGGCTCCTTGGCCTGCGCCAGCCCCACCCCGCCCAGCACCACCACCGAGGCCAAGAATGCACCACCCACCTGCTTGAAAAAACCCAGAACAACCCAGCCCGGCCCGGCCAGCAACACTGCCAGCCACCATTTGCCGCGATTGTTGTCTTGTCGGTCCGGCATGAAACGCAAATAATCCACTTGCTCGCCAATCTGCGCAATCAGGGCCAGAGCAATACCGCAAGCGCTGCCAAAATAAAACGGATCAAAGCCATTACTGCCCGACAAGCTGCCACGATACTGGCTGAAAAAATCCAGCGCCCGTGGCTCTTTGGTCAGCACAAAATAAAATGGCACCAGCATCAACACCAGCCATAGCGGCTGGGTCCACTGGTGCAGGCGGTTAATGGCGGTAATACCGTAAAACACTACCGGAATAATCACCAGCGAACACAGCATATAGCCCAGCGACAGCGGCAGGCCCAGACTCAATTGCAGCGCCTGCGCCATAATCGCCGCTTCCAGCGCAAAAAAGATGAAGCAAAACGAGGCATACACCAGCGAGGTGATGGTGGAGCCGACATAGCCAAAGCCCGCAGCCCGGGTCAGGAGATCAATATCGATGTTATAGCGCGCAGCGTAATAGCAAATCGGCAAACCGGCGCAGAAGATGAGAAGGGAAGTGAGCGCAATCGCATATAAGGCGTTGGTATAGCCAAAGCCCAGCAACAACACCGCGCCTATCGCTTCCAGCGCCAAAAACGAAATACTGCCCAGCGCAGTATTGGCGATCTGGAACGGTGACCATTTGCGGAAACTGGCAGGCGAATAGCGCAACGCATAATCTTCCAGGCTTTCGGTCGCAACCCAGCGATTATATTGACGGCGTGTTTTCTTGACGGCTTGCGATTCCATGCGCCCCTGATCCTTTCAGCCTGCCCGGGTGGAAGAAAACTGATTATCGCATTGATTGCAGCAAAAAAATCGCGATTAACCACCCGACCGTCATAGATACGGTAGCAGTGTGTCGGATCGTGTCATATGCGATGAAATCACAGGCTGGCGCATTCAAACCCGACCACATTGCGCGCCTGGCGCGAGAATTCGATCCCGATCAAACTGATCGGCAAGCCCAAAGCCCGGTACTTATCGGCATAGCACTTATCCTGCAACTGCTGCAAAGCACGACCATCGGGCAACAGTTCCACCACTTTAAACTCAAATAAATAGATGTGCTGGGGCAAAATCAGCGTCATGTCGATACGGCCGTGGTTGGTAGCATCTTCCACCCGCAAATCAAAGCCCTGCGAAGCAAAATAGCTGTACACCACGCTGGCGTAAAACCCTTCGTATTGCGCGATCGGGTTTTGGGTATACCAGTGGTTGGGGAGACTGCGGTCCGGCGATCCAGAGAAAAATGCCTGAAACAGTTCGCGCAGCGCCGGTATATCGTGCGCCACCAGCAGGTCGTACAAACGGGTGCGCAACTGGTCGCTGCTGCTGGCGTCCTGGGTGTAAGCCCCCAGCAAGCTGGCGTTAAGGGCAAACTGCACTTCCAGATTGGGGTAGCCCAAGGTATAGCGCACCATGCCGGAGAGCAATTCTTCTTCAGCGGTAATGGTCAGGTAGCCGCTTTGAAATAACAAGGCTTCCACCGTAATTTGATCAACATCGAAGGTAGAAATCAATTCCGGCCCGGTACGCATCTGCGCCAGCCGTGGCGTATAAAAACCGCGCTCGGCCATCAGCTTGATCAAAAAGCCGGGCGTACCGGTTTCAAACCACCAGGGCCGGAACTGGCGATTGGCAAAAAACAGCAGCAGATCAAACGGGTTATACACCGCTTGCCCGGTCCAGTTGTAGCCGTTATACCATTTTCGGATTTTGGCCCGGTCCAGACCCGGCAGTTCCGGCGCAAACACCTGATCGAGGTCAGCATCGGTATAGCCACACAAGGCAGAATAATTGGGATCGAGCGTAATATCGCGCAAATTGTTCAGCCCAGAAAACAGGCTGACCTTGGCAAATTTGGTGACGCCAGTGAGCATGGCAAAGCGAATATGCGCATCCTGATCCTTGATTACGCTATAAAAATCCTTCAGCGTTTCGCGCAGCGCCAGCGCAATCAAAGGCTGGCTGATCTGGTCGAGAATCGGCTTGTCATACTCATCCACCAACACCACCACCCGTTGCCCGCTTTGATGGTGCAAGCGCTCAATCAAATCAGAAAAGCGGCTGCGCGGATGCTGGTAGCGCGCGGGCAAGCCAAACTGGCGCTCGTAATTTTCCAGTTGCAAATACAAGGATTCCAGCAAATCATCCCGGTCGGCCAGCGTGGCACCGCCAAAGCTGATACGCAGCACCGGGAAACGGCGCAACCAATCCCAATTGTCATGAATTTCCAGCCCCACAAACAGGGCTTGATTGCCCTCGAAAATTTCTTTCAGGGTATCCAGGAACAAGCTTTTGCCAAAACGCCGTGGCCGCGACAAAAAATAATACTTGCCGCCAGCAATCAAGCGCTGGGCGAAGCCGGTTTTATCGACGTAATAATGCCCGTCCTGAATAATTTCGGACAGGGTTTGGATACCGGTCGGTAATTTTTTGCGGGCAGCGGCTTGCATGGATTGGGTGGCTATCAAGTCTGGGTGAATTACTTTAGCACAGGTTTGAGAGGAAACCGGGTTCGACCAAAATGGCAGCGGTTGCAGTGGATCACACAACCCATACACTGTACAGATGCGCTAAAAATACTCATAAACAATGATTGATTCAGTTCTGTGATGCCGGTACAGAGATAAACAGCAAAAACACATGAAAACCGAGTATCGCCAGAACTGCCCCGACGCTAATCCCTCCGGCCGCTTTCAATTTCTGATGCATTTCAGCTTCCGGCAATCTCTGCCATTGATCGACTGCATTTTGGGCCTGCATGAAGTATATAGAATAACCGCATAGTGCCAGAACACCTCTGGTTGCCAGCATTGGCCACAATATTCCAAATTTAAACAATGCCGCCATCTCCACGCCATACACAATCAGGGCCAGCAAATACATCTTGCGATACGCACACCACAGCGCACCCAAGAAAAAGCCACCGAAATTAAAGCCCGCAAAAAACCCCGGTTGCTTTATCAGACCTTGCCAAATTTTGAGCCATTCCTTTGAACCGGCATAGGCCAGCAAGGCGGCCTCCCTGGGTGCCAGTTTTTCCGGCTGCGGTTCATCGTCTTGCGGCAAACTAAATATCCCCTCTTTGGTTGCCTGCATGATCTCCTGCGCCTGGGCCAGCGATTCTCGCGGCACATCGACCCGGACGCCACCGACAGCAGTTGACCAAAGATGATTGGCACCGACCAAATGCTCATCCCGCACCACAGCAAACAAGCCTTCTGATTCAAGTTGCGCGCGTAACACATGGGCTTGTACGCCAGTGGAAAACGACGCGACGGTGGCAAACTCCCCCGACGCATCCTGGTTGGGCCGGTTTTCCGGGCTGGCAATGTCGGTTTGCTCCTCCGGCTTCAGCGGAGTTTTGTTCGACGATGCCAACTTACGCGCTTGCAATTCTTGCTGCGCCACTTCCTGCGCCAATTCTGTCAGCGCGCCGGACTGGCAGCGGCGGCGCAATTCGTCGTCAGATAATTGCTGGAAATGGGTGATTAATTCAGCTTTGTTGGGATTCATGGTCGGCCGATCGGAATTGTTTCCTGATTGTAGATGCAGACGATGCCACTTGGCAAACATCAGACCAGGAGAATCAATTTTCCGTTGCTGTTGCGTTTACCCAAATACACAATGGTTTCACCTTTACTTCAGGAAATTTACGACAAACCGGATTAAACTTGCCTCCTGTCTACCAAGCAAATATCCACATGGCGCACGACAAAATTCCCCCGGTGCTGGAATCTGGCGCACCAGCCGATTTCACATTGCTTTCGCCGGAAAAATTTGAAGAATTTTGCACGGCGCTAGTGCGACGGCAACCCGGTGTTCAGAGCGCAGATAAACACGGCACGCGAGGTCAGGCAGATAACGCAGTGGATGTGCTGGCCAGACGGGAAGATGGTGGTTTTGATCTCTACCAGTGTAAAAACTACAAAGTCTATACCATCAAAGACCTTAACCAGCATATTGCCGAGTTTAAAAAAGCTTTACCTGCCTGGCAAGCACAAGGAGCGATTGTTCAGTACGTACTGATGATTTCAAGCAGACTGGAAGACACCAAACTCCACGACGGCATTACCCAACACACGACCGACTTACACCAACAACATGGCATTGCCATGCAGGTCTGGTCAGGTGGCACCATAGAAACGCTCCTTGCAACTCACCCGCAAATAGTGCATCGTTTTTTTGGCGAGTGGTGGGTCGGTAAATTATGCAACCTTAGCAGCACGGCAAAATTTCATTCACTGGAAAACAGTATCGCCGATCTTGAATTGGGGGCAGAGCCAAGAAAATATGTCGCGCTGGCTGAACTGCAAGCATGGTCAAATGCGCTGGCAAGTGAAGTGGACGTGGCCGGGCACAAGCGCGACAACGCTGCCAGCGCCACGGAAGCGGGAGAAAATACCGAACTGCGCCTGTCCGATGGTCTGTTCGTACAGCGCAAGGAAGGCCAAATCCTGACCAGCCGCATCGATGCCTTGCTCACCCCGCTTGGCACACCCCCCCATACCCAATCCCGCGTGTTCATCATCAAAGGCGAAGCAGGCCACGGCAAAACCAGCTTGCTATGGTGGCTACATCAGCGCTACCACGACCACCCCGGCGTACTCACGCTATTCCTGCGCGCCGCCTGGCTGGGTGGTCAAGGCGGTTCAATCCGGATTTCTGCCGACCGCCTGACTACCGCCTGTGAACTGGCGCAAAGCCAGGGCCGAATCCCGTTGATTTTGATCGACACTGTAGACTTGCTGGTACGCAGCGATGAAGATGCCAGCGTATTAATCCACGGCACGCTGGCCCGGCTGCAACAGCATGGCGCAATTGTAGTGCTGACCACCCGCCCACAAGAAGCGCGGCGGCTAAAGTCACCACAATTGACCAGCACCAGCTTCGACCTGACCGCCTACGACGACACCGAATTGCAAGAAGCCCTCACTCGTTACGCCGAGCGCTATTACCGCAGTATGGGCCAGCCATCCACGCTGGATGTGGCCCAACACTTCGCCCGCATCGAACGCGCGGTGGCGCAAGGTAAACCGGTCAAGCAGATTTGTACCATTCCGCTGGCACTGCGCATGCTGTTTGAAATCTACGCGCCGGACAGCATCCCCGAAGAAATCCACATCGTTGATCTGTACCAGGCCTATTGGCGCAACCGGGTTGAAGCCGATGTGCGCGCCGCCCATCCTGAAAACGACAGCCCGGCCCCCGCCAGCGGCACCAACCACGCACATGAAGCCATGTGGTTGGCGACGCAGATGCTGGTGCAAGGCAGTGTTGAACTGGAAGCGGACAGCATCGCCTGGCTATTTCAACAAAAAAACCTGCCACAACCTGCGCTGGATGAACTGCTGCACCGGGGCATCTTGCAGCGCGGGCCGGGTGGCTCCATCAGCTTCTTTCACCAAACCTTTTTTGAACACGCCGCCGCACGCGCCTTGTTGATCTTGCTACCCCAATCCGGCCTGAAACAATTGGGTCAGCGGGTGGCTGACCAGGCGGATGATTTATTCATCAAACCAATTTTGCAAAACGCCCTGTTGCTGGCCGAACCAGTGCCAAGCTACAAAACCATCAGCCAAAGCATTTTTACCCAATTGCTGGCAGCTCGCGACATTGCCGATCAAACCGTCGCCCTGTACGTGTATTGCCACTGGAAGCGCGCCAGCCCTGCTGCACGCGTTGCGCAGATACAGACGCACCTGCTTGCCGAAGACTGTGCCGAGGCATTGCACATCGATTTTTTGCGCTTTGCCAGCAATTTGGCCGTAACGCGCAGCAGCGAATTATTGCCCTTGCTCGGCCCACTGTGGCAACGACAGGATCAAGCATTGCGACGGCGCAAACATATTCTGACCTTGCTGGCCCGACTGGCTTGGCGCTGGCCAGTGGCGGTAAGTGTTTTTCTTAATAGCTGGAAGGTGTTCGACTACGTCTTCCACAAAGACAATGTCAACGACGATATCACCGTTACCCTGGTAGAAACCGCAGGCAATGCCTGGCTGCAGGCGCAAGCCGAACAATTGCCAGAGTTAACCGTTTTGCGTCAATCCCTGTTGGATTGCCTGCACCGCGCCATGACACACCCATATCATTTCAGTCTGGCGCAACAAGTTGCCATTTTGATCGGACGCGGCGAGAGGGCAGAAATCAATACGGTGCTGCAAATTTGTCAGCCACTGCATGAGAGTTGGAATAAATCCATCGCCGATGGCCGCTCACGTGATTTCATCCAGGCCTACTGCGCACTCTGGGTACGCATTTGGGACAGCGAGCAGCGCTCGCTTGAGCAGTCGCTGGCCCAGGCCCGCCAACTTGATCAAGCCGCCCTGACCTTGCACCTGATCACACTGGCAAATAGCCTGATGCGCCAAGACCATGCGCAAT
>JBDLSU010000801.1:0-5573 GCA_039799405.1 Pseudomonadota bacterium
CTTCTGGTGTTTGGGCTTGCGTGCCAGGTCATCGGCCAACAATTGCTCCAGTTCACACAGACGCGCCAGTTGCTGCTCAGTTCCGGACGGCGCTGGCAACGCTGGCTCCGGCCCACTCGTAGCTGGCTCACTCGTAGCCGCACCATTGGCAAGCTGCCCACTGCTGCCCGGCGGCAGCGCTTCCCCCACTGGTGCCGCACGGTACAGGCGCTGGTAGGCTGAGGGCGCATCGAGCCATTGTTCCAGCTTGCCATCCACCAGAACCCAAAAGCGGTTGCAACTGTGTTCGATCAAATCGCGATCATGCGACACCAGCAAACACGCGCCCTCAAACCCGAGCAAGGCTTCGGCCAACTCGCGCTTGCCTTGCAAGTCCAGGTGATTGGTCGGTTCATCCAGCAACAACAAATGGAAGCTGGCTTTCGAGAGCGCCAAAAACAACAGGCGCGCCCGTTCCCCCCCGCTCAGGCTGGCAACTTTTTGCTGATGGCGCGGGTAAGCAAACCCGGCTGCAATCAGGGCTTGCCGCCGCGCCACCAGAGTGCGCGCCTCGTTGCAATGGGCCACAAACGGATATAGCGCATCCATCAGGTCGAGTTCTCCGTCAAGTTGTTGCAGCGATTGATCGTAATAGCCGATTCGGGCGGCGGCATGGTAATAAAACCCTGGCGACAGGCCCTGGCTGGCAATCACGCGCCAGCATTGCCGCAAGAGCGAAGATTTACCCGCACCATTGGCCCCCAGCAAGGCCACCTTGTCGCCCGGTTTTAACCACAATTGATCGGCACAAAACAATGGCGGCGTAGTGACAGCAGCATGCACGGGCCAACTTTCAAAGGCCAGCAACTGATTGGCCGCCAGGGCCTTGCCCTGCAAACTCAAGCGCCAGGGTGCGCCCTGACTGACAACACTCTGCTGTTCCTTGAGTTTTTCGACCCGCTTTTGCATGGTTTTGGCCTTGCGCGCCAGGTCTTCATTGTCATAGGTGCGGCCCCAGATCGCCAGCCTTTGGCTACTGGCGGCCAGACGGTCGATTTATTTTTGCTCACTGGCACGCCGCGCCGCCGATACTGCGTCAAATTCCGCCAGCGCCTGCAAAGCGGCACCGCAGGGCAAAGCAAAATCGTAGAGCTTTTGATCGCGCAAAATCCAGCTTTTACGCGTTACATTGTCGAGCAGGCGCTGATCGTGCGACACCAACACAAACGCGCCCTTCCAGCGTTGCAAAAATTGCTCCAGCCACAGCAAGGAGGGCAAATCCAGATGATTGCTGGGTTCATCCAGCAGCAGCAAATTGGGTTCGCGCAGCAGGGCACGCCCCAGCAACAAGCGGGTATGCTGACCACCGGACAGCGCTTGCACCGGCACATCAAACACGCTGGCATCGAGCCCCAGTTCTTGCAGCATGGCATCCACGCGCCAGTGCTGCGTCTCATCAACGGCGGCCAGCAAGGTCTGACGCAGCGTCAACGTCGCCACATCGGGCGGTAAATGTTGTTCCACCAGTTCCATCCGGCACAGGCGTGCCTGCTGCAAACTGCCACTGTGGGCTTCCAGCTTGCCGCTTAACAGATTCAGCAAGGTGCTTTTGCCACAGCCGTTATGGCCGATCAAGCCAATCGCGTCACCCACTTTCAGGGTGAAACTGAGATCGTGGAACAAGTAGTCATGACTGCCCTCAAGGCATAGTGCTTGCGCTGACAGCAAGGTGGCCGCCGAAGTGACAGACGGAGTTGGGGATACATTGGATAAGGTAGATAAAATATTCATTGCGCTTGTCTCAAAAATTGGGATGCAGGCATCCACGTCAACAAATGCGCTAACGAAAAACGAGCCGAGAAAGGACTCTTGAAAAGGAGTGGGGTACTTGCTCTGACCCGGTTATCGCAGCGCGATGGAACCGAGGTAAGAGCCAACAGCTATACTGAAGCTATGTACGCGCCAGATGGCGATACAAGTGTTTTCCATGATTTTCCTCCTTTCTTTTCCAAGGGTTTTGAGAATAATTGCTGCATTGTAGAAACAAAACCGCAAAAACGCAAGGATCGCCAGCCTGAAAACATACCCGCACCGCCTTACACGCTTAACGGCGCTTCTTCCATCAGGGCGATTTGTTCGCGCAATTCCAGAATCCGGTCTTGCCAATAACGTACCGTGTTAAACCAGGGAAAGGCCACCGCAAAGGCCGGGTCGTTTTGCCGCCGTGCCAGCCAGGCCGCATAATGGATCAGGCGCAATGTGCGCAAGGCTTCGATCAAATGGCATTCGCGCCGCTCGAATTCGCAAAAATCTTCATAGCCATCGATCAATTCACCCAACTGCCGGGTCTGGTCAGCCCGTTCACCGGAGAGCAGCATCCACAGGTCTTGCACCGCCGGCCCCTGGCGGCAATCGTCAAAATCCACAAAATGCGGGCCAGCATCGGTCCACAAAATATTGCCGGGGTGGCAGTCGCCATGCAGGCGCAAGGTAGCGATGCTGCCTGCGCGCTGGTAACAAGCCGCCACACCATCGAGCGCTTGCGCCATCACGCTTTGCCAGGCTTGCAATAATTCAGCCGGAATAAACTGCTGCGCCAACAAATAGTCGCGCGATTCAAAACCAAAGCTGGCGATATCAAGCGTCGGGCGTGCCGCAAACGGCTGCAATCGTCCGCGCGCATGGATGCGCCCCATGAAGCGGCCGATCCATTCCAGAGTACCAGCCCGATCCAGCTCGGGCGCGCGACCACCGCGTTTTTCAAACAGCGCAAAGCGAAAATCCTGAAACTGATGCAGGGTGCGGCCATGCGCATCGGCCAGAGCGGGTACCACCGGAATTTCCTGCGCTGCCAGTTCTGCCACGAAGGCATGATCTTCCAGAATGGCGGCATCACTCCAGCGCCCCGGGCGGTAAAATTTGGCCACCAGCGGCGGCCCGTCATTCATGCCGGTCTGGTAGACCCGGTTTTCATAACTGTTCAGCGCCAACAGGCGGCCATCACAATCGTAGCCAACGCTTTGCAAGGCATCGAGCACGCAATCCGGACTGAGCCCGGAAAAGGGCGGAAGGTTGGTATCAGGGTTCGGTTTCATCGCGCCATTGTACTCTGGCGCATTGGTGCGGGACGAAAAAAAGGGCGAACCAGTCGCCCTTTTTTCTGCTACTACATCAAGCCAATGCTTTTCGTACCGGGCCAGCAGCCCGGCCGCACAGCATTACGCCAGTTTGGCTTGCTTGCGGCGACGTGCCACAGCGCTCAATGCCACCAGACCGGCCAGCATCATCGCGTAGGTTTCTGGTTCTGGTACTGGCGCTGCGTTCACGGTCAGGTTGTCCAGCGCAAAGTGGGTACCGGCACCGTTATAGCCAGGGTGAGGTACGCCACCGCTGGAGCTGAACGATACACTGGTGATACCACTCCAGTTGAAGAACACCTGGGTTGGGGAAACTGCGTTGACGGTAAAGTCTTTGGTGAAGGTATTGCCGCCACCAGTGCCAACCACATGAATTTGCAGACCATCATTCCAGGCACCCGTGAAGAAGGCGTTATCCAGCGAAAAAGCCGTTGCCTTGCTGAAGGACGCCGCATTACCGTAGGCATTAAAAGCAATGTTTGGGGCGCTTACGGTGCCACCAACATAGCCGGAATTAGCCGGTGCGGAAGTATTATAAAAATTATTCCAGTCAAACCCGGCATAACCATTGGCGATAAAGCCGGTAGCCAGATTATCAAATGTAATCGTGTCTGCCGATGCTACGCCAGCCGACAAAGTACCCACAACCAACGCTGCTGCAACTGCCAATTTTTTTACCATATTCATCGTTACTCTCCAAATGTACCAGTTATTTAAATATTATTTAAACCAGTTACTACTGCACTACAAAATTGAGCGCTGATTATACATCGACTCAATCATTCCACTTCTTTTTTTTGCATTCATGGCATGCCACCTGCAAACCTGCACCGCTTCGGATTGCAATGCAACACAATGATTTTACAGAGAGCAGCCGCCAGAAAAAGCAAAATTCAGGCAGCCACTATATCGATTCCGAAGGCAATAATAAAGACACAATTGTCGATTTTCTTCGCCAATACAGTTCACAATTACGCCAACTGTTACGGTAATATTCCAATCCAATTGTGCCTATTATTTTGATAATATTTTTAGGCGACCAAAGTTCATTGAAAATCGTCGTTATTATCGATTAATAATGATTTTAAAATGCAGATAAGCACCAGCAGCTTATTCCCGTTGGGCCAACCAGGGCAGCCGGGCCAGGGTTTGCTGTGGGCCACACAGGGCAGTGGATGGTATTTATCTTCGTTATGGGAATGTCTCACTTGCTGGCCTGCACGTTTTTTTGATGTCACCAGCTTACGAAATCACCCTGGCGTTTCCCATTTGCAACAAGCTGCAACTAGCTGCAACCGTCAAATTGCGCAACCCTCGCCTTTGTGCATAAAGAAAATTCAAAGGATTCCAACCTTCCCCGCCAGCTTGCGAGATAATAGCGGCTATTGCCATTTTTAATTCAGCCCGATTGCTTTACACTGCGTATCACATCGCGCATTAGATCGCCTATTACATTGCCAATTCATTGAAGGAGTCTTGTTTATGTTGGAAGCCTACCGCCCCCACGTCGCCGAACGCGCAGCTCTCGGTATCCCCCCTTTGCCGCTTTCTGCCAAACAAACCGGCGAAGTGATTGAGCTGCTGAAAAACCCGCCCGCAGGCGAAGGCGCATTTCTGCTCGATCTGATCACCCACCGCGTACCTGCTGGTGTGGATGATGCCGCCAAGGTCAAAGCCAGCTATCTGGCCGCTGTAGCGCACGGCACCGAAAAATGCGAACTGATCAGCCCGGCCAAGGCGACAGAACTATTGGGCACCATGCTGGGCGGCTACAACATCAGCCCGATGGTCGATTTGCTCGACGCAGCCGACGCCAGCGTAGCCCAGGCCGCCGCCGATGGCCTGAAAAAAACCCTGTTGATGTTTGATCAATTTCACGATGTAAAAGAAAAAGCCGATGCTGGCAACGCCCAGGCCAAAGCCGTGCTGCAAAGCTGGGCCGATGCCGAATGGTTTACGTCACGTCCGGAAGTACCTGCCTCCATCACCATTACCGTATTCAAGGTTGATGGCGAAATCAATACCGACGATCTGTCGCCCGCCCCGGACGCCTTCAGCCGCCCCGATATTCCAATGCACGCGCTGGCGATGCATAAAAACGCCCGCCCCGGCATTACCCCGGAAGTCGATGGCAAGCGCGGCCCGGTCAAGTTTCTGGAAGATTTGCGCGCCAAGGGCAATCTGGTCGCCTATGTTGGCGACGTGGTTGGCACCGGTTCTTCGCGTAAATCGGCCACCAATTCGGTGTTGTGGTTCACTGGTGAAGATATCCCGTTTGTGCCAAACAAGCGTTTCGGCGGCGTCTGCCTGGGGGGCAAAATCGCCCCGATTTTCTACAACACCATGGAAGATTCCGGCGCACTGCCGATTGAACTCGATGTCAGCCAGATGCGCATGGGCGACGTGGTGGAACTGCGTCCGTATGAAGGCAAGGCCATCAAGGATGGCAAGGTCATT
>JBDLSU010000802.1:0-3002 GCA_039799405.1 Pseudomonadota bacterium
TTTGAAATTGAACATTGGCACCGCGCCCCGCTGGATATGCGCGAACAAACTGCCATTTTCTTTGCTTTCTTTGTTGCCTTTGCTGCCAAAGTGCCGATGTGGCCAGTGCATACCTGGTTGCCGGACGCCCACGTGGAAGCACCAACCGGTGGTTCGGTGGTGCTGGCCGCCATCATGTTGAAACTCGGTGCCTATGGTTTCCTGCGGTTTTCCTTGCCAATCGCACCCGATGCCAGCCACGAATATGCCGGTTTCATGATCACGCTGTCGCTGGTGGCCGTCATTTACATCGGTCTGGTTGCGCTGGTGCAAACGGACATGAAGAAACTGGTGGCGTATTCCTCGATTGCGCACATGGGCTTTGTTACCCTCGGCTTTTTCATGTTTAACGACATGGCAGTGCAGGGCGGTATCGTACAAATGATTTCGCACGGCTTTATTTCCGGTGCCATGTTTTTGTGTATCGGTGTGTTGTACGACCGCATGCATACCCGTTTGATTTCCGAATACGGTGGCGTTGTGAATACCATGCCGCGTTTTGCCGCCTTGCTGATTTTCTTCTCGATGGCCAACTGCGGCTTGCCCGCTACCTCCGGTTTTGTGGGGGAATTCATGGTGATTCTGGGTGCCGTCAAATACAATTTCTGGATCGGCATGCTGGCTGCTACCGCCCTGATTTTTGGTGCAGCTTATTCGCTGTGGATGGCCAAGCGCGTGGTATTTGGCAAAGTCGCCAATGCCAACGTCGCCAAACTGGTCGATTTGAATGGGCGTGAATTTTTCATGCTGTCCGTGCTGGCACTGGCGGTGTTGGGGATGGGGTTGTATCCGGCACCATTCACTGATTCGATGCAAACTTCTGTCGCAGACTTGCTCAAGCATGTTGCGGTTCATAAAGCACCTTAAACCATGCACCTTAAAAACCAATACGCGGCGCAATAATGAATATGTCAACTATTATTAATCTGATCCCTCAATCGGTTTACCCCGAGTTGTTCCTGTTGATTGCAACGTCATTGATTTTGCTGATCGATATGTTTTTGAGCGACAAGAATCGCACAATCACGTACATCCTCTCCTTGTTGACGCTGTTTGGCTGCGCCTGCCTGACCTGGAGTGAGATACAGCTCGGTCGTCCGTCGGCTTATTTCTTCAGCCATATGTTCGTTTCCGACCCGATGTCGAATCTGCTGAAAATGGCATCGTATATTGCGGTCGGCATCACCTTCGTTTATTCGCGCAGCTACGCCACCGAACGCAATATGCTGGGTAAAGGCTTGGGCGGAGAGTTTTACGTGCTGGCATTGTTTGCGCTGCTGGGCCAGATGGTCATGATTTCCGGCACCAACTTGCTGGTGATTTACCTGGGGCTGGAACTGATGTCGTTGTCCCTGTATGCGCTGGTGGCATTGCGTCGTGATCACGCAATTTCGACCGAAGCCTCGATGAAGTATTTTATTCTCGGTGCGCTGGCATCGGGTTTCCTGTTGTACGGTATGTCGATGTTGTACGGTGCCACCGGCCATCTGGATATGACCAAAATGGCATTTGCCGCCGGCACTGATGCTGCCAACAAAACTGTGCTGGTATTTGGCGTGGTGTTCCTGGTAGCGGGTCTGGCGTTCAAACTGGGTGCAGTGCCGTTCCATATGTGGGTGCCGGACGTGTATCAGGGTTCGCCAACGGCGGTAACGCTGTTGTTGGGCGGTGCGCCCAAGCTGGCTGCCTTTGCCATTTGCTTCCGCTTGCTGGTGGAAGGCTTGTTGTCGATAGCGGTTGACTGGCAGCAAATGCTGATGGTGATGGCGCTGGCTTCACTGGCCGTTGGCAATCTGGCAGCGATTGCGCAAACCAATTTCAAGCGCATGCTGGCGTATTCCACCATTTCGCATATGGGCTTTTTGTTGCTCGGCCTGATGGTTGGCGTTGCTTATGGCAAAACCAGTCCGACCATGTTGACTGTCGCGTATAGCTCGGCCCTTTTTTATAGCCTGACCTATGTGCTGACCACCCTGGGTACCTTTGGCATGATCATGTTGCTCTCGCGTGTGGGCTTTGAAGCAGAAACACTGGATGATTTGAAGGGCTTGAACCAGCGGAGCCCATGGTATGCCTTCCTGATGCTGTTATTGATGTTCTCGCTGGCAGGGATTCCGCCGCTGGTGGGTTTCCAGGCGAAATTGGGGATTTTGCAAGCGGTGGTGGCAACTAATCAAGTCTGGCTGGCAGTGTATGCAGTCGTGTTTTCGCTGATCGGTGCATTTTATTACTTGCGCGTGGTCAAGCTGATGTATTTTGACGATGCCAAAGACAAGAGCCCGATCAAAGCAAATCTGGATATGACGCTGGTCATGGCGGTCAATGGGCTGGCGGTTTTGGCCTTGGGCTTGTTCCCGGATAAATTACTGTTCGTTTGCATGAAATCGATTTATATCACCATCATGTCATGATTGGCTTGTTGTGAACGATGACGCCCATCTGAAAGAAAGCCAGCTCCACAGCGAGCTGGCCTATCAAGGTTCCTTCCTCAAAATCTCGCGCGATACGGTGCAACTGCCCAACGGCAAATCCGCCACGCGCGAGTATGTGCGCCACCCCGGTGCCGTCGTCGTGCTTCCCCTGTTTGATGATGGCAGCGTGCTGATGGAACGTCAGTACCGCTACCCGCTGCACCGCGTTTTCATCGAATTCCCGGCCGGCAAAATCGACCCCAACGAAGACCCATTGCTGTGCGCCCAGCGGGAGCTGGAAGAAGAAACCGGCTACAGCGCCAGCGACTGGCAATTCGTTTGCACCATCCATAACGCGATTGCCTATTCTGATGAATTCTTGAATTTGTATCTGGCGCGTGGCTTGCAAGCAGGTATGGCGCGGCTGGATGAAGAAGAATTTTTGGAAACCTGGCGCAGCAGCTTGCCCGAGTTGCTGGAAGGCGTGCGTAGCGGCCAGATTACGGATGTGAAAACCGTGATCGGGATTTTTTGGCTGGAAAAGATTTTATC
>JBDLSU010000803.1:0-2856 GCA_039799405.1 Pseudomonadota bacterium
AATTTTGCGCGATATGGCAGGCGAAGTGTGCGTGCCACCATACGAAAAACTAACCGTGTGTCCTGGTAATGGTTTGGTTTTTTTGAACCAAATCACGGCTGAAGAAACCAATGCGTCATCAAACTGAACGTCGCTCGGGTCAAAGCGATGGATACGCAACAGCGTGACATCTTCCAGAAGATAACGCTTCAACTCACCACCATAATTTACATCCATAAATTCACTCGGAACCAACCACCCGGCCACGCCATCTTCACTCATCCAACGATGCGACAAGGCAATAAAATGACAATAAAGGCCCGCCAATCCGGAAAGTTTCAAGCCTGCAGAATCCATGCTAGCTTTTCGCAAGCGAGATTTTTCATCGCTACCAAGATGATGATGACGAACGTAAGGGGGATTGCAAATCAGCAAATTAAAGCCATTGCTTGGCGGTTGGGCTAGGGTAAAATCGGCGAGAACTATTTCAAGGCCCGATCCAGCCCACAGCTTGCGAGAAGGCTCGCCATAATGAGGGTCGATCTCATATCCCAGCGCAGCCACTACCTCCCGTTCCCCAATCATTTCGCGCAACGCCGAATAAAACGCCCCTGTACCAATCGCTGGATCAAGGAAACGAATCCCCTCCTCTTCCGACATCAAGCTCAATCCAAAAGACAATACTTCCCGAGCCAGCACGGTAGGGGTTGCAAATTGCCCCATTTTGTTACGCGCAAATGCTGTCTTTTTAGCATCCAGCTCACCCTGAATTTCCAGGCGAAGCGTTTCATCATAAACCCGCTGTTCCATTTTCATATTCCGTATTGGGAAAAATCGTCGATACGATGTTCCCATACCCAATCAATTCCTTCTGCCGCTTCATAGCCAAGGTAGCCACTATCAAAATACCCGCATAGAAACAAGCCAAAACGAATTTGTGTCCCATAAGTGCTTCGTAACTGCGACATCTTCTGGGCTTCCTCTTTCCGGCGTTTATTTACGTTAGTAAAATCGCCCGCCGATTTGGCCTCAATCAGTAAAGGGAAATCATTTGGTCGAGCCGATTTTGGCATGATGACTGCATCAACTGGAATATTTACAAATTTTTCTTCGTCTTTGGCAACCGCCATCTTTACCTGCACATTCATACGAAATGAGTATGTACCAGGTCGCATTTGATTAAACTTCACCCCACTGCTCGCAATATGTTGCGTGTAACCCCGTTCCTGCAACCAGGCGGCTATAGCAGCAAGTTGCCGCTTTTCCTGGGCATTTCGGATAATCGGATCAGAAACCGCACCACACAGGCGGTCTGCTACAACCGTAGCAGCACGGACAACCTCACTATCCGTCGCTGCTTGCTGACGACCTAGCCAAACAAAAATATCCGGGTCAGCCATTTTTTCAATGATCGCGCCAATCTTCATCAATTCGGCATCCAATTGCCGAAGCGGCATCCGGGGCGGCACACGCGGTGTCTCGGCATCTTCCATACTCTCAACCAGATTTTTGGAAATTCCTGCCAATCCAATTAAACGATCTCGTGCAATGGGTGGACAAGTAGCCATCCGCAACATCGACAGCACGCTTGGGTGCGCCTTCAGCAACGCCGGGGACACATCTGTAAGGTTGGCCGTAGAACGTAAGGCGAATTCTACATATTCTGCGGTTTCAACCCTGGTTTCGCGAAATGCCTTTGGCGCAAACTCCATAAACCATGAATTGTATAAGTCAACCGAACGCCCTATGTCAGCTTTCCAAAGATCAGGCTTATCCCTGTTAATACCCATATCCCTACTTCCTGACAATTGGATCAATAACCAACAATAAAATCACGCTGACGTATGAATACTTAATCATCAACAACCACAACTAATAGGATCACTCCCACTCAATCGTCGCAGGCGGTTTGCCGGAAATATCGTACACCACCCGGTTAATCCCGCGCACTTCATTAATAATCCGGTTCGATACCTTGCCCAGCAGCGCATGCGGCAAATGTGCCCAATGTGCGGTCATGAAATCCTGGGTTTGCACTGCACGCAGCGCCACCACGTATTCATAGGTGCGGCCATCGCCCATCACGCCGACCGATTTGACTGGCAAAAACACCGCAAACGCCTGACTGGTGGCTTGATACCAGTTGGCGGGTGGGGTTTCGCTGTCCTGATCGGGCAGATCCTGGGTGCCATTGCGCAATTCTTCGATGAAGATGGCATCGGCGCGGCGCAGCAGGTCGGCATATTGGGCTTTGACTTCGCCCAAAATCCGCACGCCCAAACCGGGGCCGGGGAAAGGATGGCGGTAGACCATGTCGAACGGCAGGCCGAGCGCCACGCCCAGTTTGCGTACTTCGTCTTTGAACAATTCGCGCAGCGGTTCCAGCAGTTTCAGGTTGAGCGTTTCGGGCAGGCCACCGACATTGTGGTGGCTCTTGATGGTGTGGCCTTTTTTGCCCTTGCCAGCGCTTTCGATCACGTCCGGATAAATGGTGCCTTGCGCCAGCCATTTGGCATTGCTGATTTTGCCCGCTTCCACCTGAAACACTTCGACAAATTCGCGCCCGATGATTTTGCGTTTTTGTTCAGGATCAGTGACACCGGCCAGATGGCCCATGAATTGATCGCTGGCATCAACCCGGATCACTTTCACGCCCAGATTTTCGGCAAACATCTGCATCACCATATCGCCTTCGTTCAGGCGCAGCAGGCCATGGTCAACGAATACGCAGGTGAGTTGCTTGCCGATGGCGCGGTGGATCAGGGCAGCGGCAACGCTGCTGTCAACGCCGCCGGAGAGGCCGAGAATCACATCGTCGCTGCCGACCTGGGCGCGGATGTTGGCGACCGCTTCTTCGATGTAATCGGTCATATTCCA
>JBDLSU010000804.1:0-2790 GCA_039799405.1 Pseudomonadota bacterium
GTATGCCTGTGTTTCGTGGCAATTCGCATTATGTCATCAATGTACTGGCCGCCGATCAGGCACATCTGGCCGAGCAATTTTCCAAACGCATGGAAAACCGCTTTGAAGGCGTCGATTTCACGCTCTCGCGCACCGGACAACCGGTCTTGAACGGAGTTACCGCCTGGTTTGAATGCCATAATCGCAGCCGCTATCCGGAGGGCGATCATGTGATCTTTGTCGGCGAAGTTGAGCACTGCGAAACCACGCCCAAACCAGCGCTGATTTTTCATGACGGCCGTTTTGGCAGCACCAAAGCTACAGTATAATTTGATCCCTGATTTGAATCCGGCCTGAGTGCCGCAATCACCTCCCGAATACATACAAACCAGTCTCACACCATAACAACACCCAAAACAACAGGAAAAACCATGAGTTCGACACCTTCTCAAACCAAAGCCCAATTCCACTGGGACGACCCACTGCTGCTTAATAGCCAACTTAGCGACGACGAACGCATGGTGCGCGACGCCTCTGCCGCCTACAGCCAGGACAAATTGCTGCCGCGCGTGCTGGAAGCGTTCCGCCATGAAACCACTGATACCAGCATCTTCCGCGAAATGGGTGAACTCGGCCTGTTGGGCCCGACCATTCCCGAGCAATACGGTGGCCCCGGCCTGAATTACGTCAGCTATGGCCTGATCGCACGCGAAGTTGAACGCGTCGATTCCGGCTACCGCTCCATGATGAGTGTGCAATCATCGCTGGTGATGGTGCCTATTTATGAATTCGGCAATGAAGCCACGCGACAAAAATATTTGCCCAAGCTAGCCACTGGCGAATGGATCGGCTGCTTCGGCCTGACTGAACCTAACCATGGTTCCGACCCCGGTTCCATGATCACCCGCGCCAAAGCCGTGCCCGGTGGCTATTCGCTGACTGGCAGCAAAATGTGGATTACCAATTCCCCGATCGCGGATGTATTTGTGGTGTGGGCCAAGGATGATGGCGGCCAGATTCGCGGCTTTGTTTTGGAAAAAGGCTGGAAGGGTTTGAGCGCGCCTGCCATCCACGGCAAATTCGGTTTGCGCGCCTCAATCACCGGCGAAATCGTGATGGATGACGTGTTTGTGCCGGAAGAAAATGCTTTCCCGGATGTTCGCGGCCTGAAAGGACCGTTCACCTGCCTCAATTCGGCCCGCTACGGTATCGCCTGGGGTGCCATGGGTGCGGCAGAAAGTTGCTGGCATACTGCGCGCCAATACGTTCTGGATCGCAAACAGTTTGGCAAGCCACTGGCCGCCAATCAATTGATTCAAAAGAAACTGGCCGACATGCAAACCGAAATTACGCTGGCACTGCAAGGATGCTTGCGCCTGGGCCGCATGAAAGACGAAGGCACGGCAGCGGTCGAAATCACTTCGATGATGAAGCGCAATTCCTGCGGCAAGGCACTCGACGTGGCGCGCATGGCACGCGACATGCTGGGTGGCAATGGTATCTCGGATGAGTTTGGCATTATCCGTCACATGGTGAATCTGGAAGTGGTCAACACCTATGAAGGTACCCATGACATTCACGCCCTGATTCTGGGCCGCGCGCAAACCGGGATTGCTGCATTCTGATGCGCCCCGGCTGTGGTCTGGTTATAGGATAGATCCTTGATCAGGCCACACCAGCGCAGCAATAAAAAACCGCCTGTGGCTGATCCAGCCCAGGCGGTTTTTTTACACGACCAGGAAAATTTTCCTGGTCGTATCAGGCAGATTTAGAACTTGTAGCCAATCGCAATACTGGTCGAAACCGGATCGAGCTTCAAGTTAATCGTTTGACCACTGGAAAAGTGCGAAGTGGTTTTGATATAGGTCTTGGTGATCGAAAAATCAGCAAACCAGCGCTCATTGAATGCCAGTGTGGTGCCCAATCCGATAGTGGTACCCCAGGCCGAATCGACATTGAAAGTGGTAGGTGTTGAACTACCGGTATTACTCAATGCGGTCAGTTGGGCTGAACCACGCTCTTTCTGGAAATAGCCGTAAGTCATACCCAGACCAACATACGGACGCCAGGTCGATTTTGGTTCAAAAAAGCGATATTGCACCATCAGCGTGGCTGGCAAGGCTTCCACCGAACCCAACTTGCCAGTACCCTTGATCGTACCGGCACCGATCTGGTCATGCTTGTAGGGCGGTGCCAGATAGGTTTCCAGACTGATGTTATCGGTCAGCATATAAGTAAAGGTCAGGAATGGCTCAGTATCAGAAGCCACATCGTTTTGCACGCCCGGCTGGGTTGGTGCAGTCAGAAAGCCACTCGATACCTTCGGCGTAATTTTCTTCACACCCAAGGAGACCGACCATTGTTTCGCACTTTGTGCTGAGGCGCTGGCGCAGCAAGCCATAGCTACCGCGAGGGCCACCAGTTTCAGTGCAGTTTTACCTGTGTTATTCATCATTTCTCCTTGTATTTATTAGAGCCAGCCCTTGATAATCATTTCTTTCGACACGAAACGTGCCAATAACAAATGACCAAATGGGGTTGGATGCACACCGTCTGCAAACAGGAAGTGACCGACATCGGTACCCGTGACCAAATTGCCAGCATTGCATCCCAGCGACGACATCAATGGATTTTTCGCGGCACTCAAATCGCAAGCGCGCAATTTGACATCGGACAAACCATGCAAAGCCGGGTTGTTAATCTGGTCGATGTTAGCAGTATAGGCATCGGCGTACAGGATTTTTGGTTCACCAGCAACTGCATTACGCAACTGTGTATTGAAGGTATTGACCATTTGCGCGATCAGGGCGC
>JBDLSU010000805.1:0-3334 GCA_039799405.1 Pseudomonadota bacterium
TATTCCCACGCCACGCCCGATCCGGCATGGCTGAAAATGGCATTGCGCAGTTGCGGCCGCACCGCAGTGATCATGCCTTCCGGCACGTCGGAAAAATCTTTCACTTCCACGCACGGCAGCACAAACATGCGGATATGGCGCTCGCTGCTGCTGACAATATCGCACAGCAAACAGGCGTTGCCATCGACGCGGCGGCCAATTTCTGCCAGCCGCGCGCTAAATGCCTGCCACACTGGCGCGGCCAGTTGTTGCAGGTCAAACGCTTCATGCGGCACGGTAATATCGGCCTTGACGCCTACCAGACGCAGCGCCGGGCTTTGTTCGATGCGGGGCTCCAGCCCGACATTGGCATGCAAATGTTCCAGATAGGTCTGGCAAATTTGCGGCTTCATTTTGGGGAAACCAAAGGCTTGCTTTTGCTGGCGGAATTCACGCGGGGTGGTGGCAAACTGGGCGCGGAAGGCGCGGGTGAAGGCTTCGTTGGAATCGAAACCGGCTTCCAGCGCAATTTCCAGAATATTCAAATGCGATGCCAGCAGCGCGGTGGCGGCGTGCGACAGGCGGCGGCTGCGGATATAATTTTTGACGGTTTCGCCGACGGTGGCGCGAAACACGCGCTGGAAATGCCACTGCGACATATCGGCCACCTGGGCCAGATCCTTGATGCCGAATTCTTCCTGCAAATGGTCTTCGATATAGTCGATGGTGGACTGGATGCGGGTAATCGAGAGCGGAATCGAGGGTTGCAACTTCTCGGCTTGCAATTTTGCAGTTTGCAACTTGGCTGGCGGCTGCAGATTGGCGGGCATGGCGCGGTTATTCATAGATTGGATCAAGGTGATGGTCGGCGGGCGCAATCAGTTCATTGTGGCCGGTAAAAAATTCAGAGACGGCGATCAATAAATCCCGGGTGATGCTGTTCCAGTAGTGCCAGGTATGGTCGCCATTGATGCGCATATAGTCAAAGCGGATGCCGTTTTTGCGCAGGATGGCGGCGAAGCGCTCGTTGCGCTCGAACACATAGTCTTCGGTGCCGCAATACAGTTTGATGCCAGCTTCCAGGTGCAAGCTGCTTTGTTGTTCCAGATAGCTCAGGTACTGGTTGGAAAAAAACGCGCTGACCGGTGCCACAAAGCCAAAGTGTTCCGGGTATTCATGCGCCAGGCGAAAGCTCGATAGCGAAAACTGCGACATGCCCGCCACCGCTGCAAACTGTGGCCCGGCCGCCAGCGAAAAATGATGGTGCAACCAGGTGATGAAATCGTCCCCCAGAAAGGCGGCATAATCGTCGGCTTGCTCGCGCTGGCAGGTATCGGGCATGACGATGATAAACGGTTCGATCAGCGATTGCGCCAGCAAATTGCCCATGAACTGGCGAATCATGCCATTGCTTTGCCACTGGTTGACCTGGGTGCGGTAGCCATGCAGCAAAACCAGCAAGGGATAAGCGCGCCGCATGCTGTAGTTGGGCGGCAAATACACATGGAAACCCACTTTGCGTTGCAAGCGTTCGCTCTCGATTTCGAGGCGCACGATTTCGCCATACGGTATGGCCTGGCGCATCGCCCAGTCACCATCGCCGATCAAAATATACGAGTGATAGCCGCCCCAGCCATCGTCGGCCTTGAGCGGGTTGGCCGGGTCTTCAATAAACTGTCCATCGACCATGAACTTGTAACACCACTGGCCCTGACGCAAGCGCAAGGTGGTGTGCCAGACGCCATCCGCGCTACGCTCCATCGGCATCGGTGACAGTTTCCAGTCGGTCATTTCACCGATCAAACTCACCGACTGCGCGGCGGGCGCATGCAACTGAAACCGCACCGGAACCAGCGCGCCGGACAGTTCCAGATGCGTGGTTAAAATCGATTGCAGTCCTATGTATTCCGGATTCATGGTAACAACCGTGTTGAGAAAAACGTGATTCGAATTTGAAAAATGGCGGCCTGAATTTTGGCACAAACGAGACTAGAACTCAAAGCATACCCCGCCGTCAAGCGAATTCGTATTATTTTTTCGGCCAGCACAGAAAATCAATTTTGCAAAAAATGCCTGTGATAAATTGCGCTGCGTGGCATCTGGCACAAGCAGAGCCGCCGCATTTTTAGTGTTCCCCACTCTTGCGCCAACGCTTTTTTGCGCGCCGATCCGGGCCACGCAATGAGCGATAAAAATCCCTGAGAATCCCGAAAAAACATAATCTATTTGAAGAAGAGACATATGAAAAAACCACAATCCAAAGCCCTTTGGGTCAGCTTTTCTGCCACCTTGTTGAGCACCTCGCTGGCCGCCATGGCACCAGCCCATGCGCTCAACCCGAATACCACTTCGGTGCAAATGTTTCACTGGAAGTTTAACGACATCGCCAAGGAATGCAGCGCCTGGATCGGGCCACAGGGCTATGGTGCGGTGCAAATTTCCCCACCGCATTCTGCCGCCGTGCGCGGTGCCTGGTGGGATCTGTACCAGCCAGTGGACTTCAGCAACCTGAGCAGCCGCCTGGGCACCGAAGCCGAATTGCAAGCCATGATCAACACCTGCCACAGCGCCGGGGTGCGGGTGTATGCCGACATCGTCGCCAACCATCTGGCCGCCTCCACCGGCGGGGCTGCCACTTCCAGCGCCGGGGTGTCGTACAACCCGGCCACGCTGAGCTACCCGAAATTTTCTGCGGCGGATTTTCATAGCGCCTGCGACATCCAGCAAGGCGATTATGGCAGCCCCGGCAACCGCAACAGCGTGATGAATTGTCGCCTGGTGAATTTGCCCGATTTGAATACCAGCAGCAGCTATGTGCAAGGCCAGGTGCGCACCTATTTGAACAAACTGCTGGGTATGGGCATTGATGGTTTCCGCTTTGATGCCGCCAAACATATTGCTCCGGCCGACCTGAGCGCAATCATGACCAGCGTTAGCCGCGTCACCAATGCGGGTGAAGCACTGTGGATTGCGCAGGAAGTGATCCCGGATGGCAATGTGGTGCGATCAGACTACCTGGGCATTGGCGGTTTGAATGAATTCCAGTTTCCGTATTTGATGAAAGCCATGTTCCGGGGCGACAACGGGCAAAGCATTTCGCAAGTGCGCACTTACATGGGTTCACCCGGTGCCTGGGGCGGGAGCTGGAGTTTTATTGATTCAAGCAAGGCAAGTGTGTTTGTCAACAACTGGGATACCGAGCGCGATGGTTCGTCGCTCAACGCCAGCAATAATACCGGCGCAGTCAACGACAGCAATGGCACCAAGCGCTATGATCTGGCGAATATCTTCATGCTGGCCTGGCCGTATGGGCATGCGCAAGTGCATTCCGGCTTCAAGTTCAGCAATAAGGATC
>JBDLSU010000806.1:0-3709 GCA_039799405.1 Pseudomonadota bacterium
AATATAACAATAATTTGCAATAGAAAACGAGAAAATAACACGAATGGATACTTTTGGCCCCAGACTGCGCAGCGAACGCAAGCGCCTGGCTTTAACGCAAGATCAGTTTGCCGACGCTTGCGCCATCTCAAAAGGCACGCAACTGAACTATGAGCGCGACAGTCGCATGCCGGACGCGGCTTATCTGCGCCAGGCCGCGCTGCTTGGGGTGGATGTGTTGTATGTGATTACCGGGCAGCATGCCAGCACGACCTTGAGTGCGGATGAGTCGCAACTGCTACAGGCCTACCGCAGCCAAAGCAGCCACAACAAATTGGCACTACAACATTTCGTGGCCTGTCTGGCAGATGCAAAAGGTGAAGGCGAGGCGCTCAGCGAGGCGGCTCAGCGCGAATTGCGACTGGTCGCCGCATTGCGTGAGGCTTTGGGCAAAAAAGAGGTGTCCCAACCGACGCTGGAAGCCATGTTGCTGGCGGTACTCCAGGGCAAACCAGCGCCGGATTAATCCAAGTATTATTTCTTCTGCTCAATCAAATAATCCCCACCCAACATATGGCCTGCCTGCAACAAACCGGTATAGCGCGGTTTTTGCGGGTATTCGGCTTGCACCCCTTTTTTCACTTTTTCAAAGAACTCGGCACCACTGGCTGAGGCAGGAATTTGCTTGAGTTGCTGGATAAAGTTCCATGCAAAGATCGAATGACCATCTTTCCCCTCATCGGCCACCGGTTCTTCGCCGCCGGAACTCATCACCGCCACCGTGCGCCGCCCCAGAATTTCAGCACGGCTCAGGGTCTTGCCACCGACCAGGGATTGCTCTTTGGCGAGCGTACCGGAGAAGCAACTGTCCGACACCAGAATCACCTGCTTGGCCGGAATCGCGGCCAGGAAGCGGTTGATGTCATTGTTGGAAATCCAGGTGCCCGGGTCTTCGGTGGAGCCATCGACCGGAATCCAGAAGCCCTGACCATTTTTCCCGGTCTGGTAACCGTGACCGGCGTAAAACACCATCACGCTTTCGTCTTGCTCGCGGTTTTCCGTCATCTGGCGCAAGAAGGCGATGGTGTCGCGGCGGTTGCCATTTTTCAGGACATGCACCTGGTAACCCAGTTGCTGCTCCAGAATTTTGGCGATTTCGGTCACGTCATGAATCGGCGTTTCCAGTTGCGGTACACCGGCCACATAGTCATTATTGCCAATCAAATACGCCACCTTGCGCTTGATTTCTGCGCCTTCGACTGGCAAGGGCAATTCCATCTTGTCAAACGCAGGCATACAGGGGTCGCTGGCACTGGCACCGGGCAAACAGGTTTTCAAATCGGCGGCTTGCGGGTCGTTATTGAGCACATTCAAGGCCCCCTGCAAGGTGATGGTTTTTTCTTCATGCCGTTGCTGAATAAACTGTTCAAACACCGCAGGCGCATTCGCCAGTTTGACGGCGGCAGGTTTGGCAGCACCAGCGGACTCCGCCACCATCGCAATTTCCACCGCCGCACTGGTGGTACTGGCTACCGTAGTAGTAACATTGTTGGCGCTACTGCTATCGACGCGCTGGGTAACCGGCAGTTCGGTTGGCAGCGGCGTTGGGGTCGGGGTCGGTGTTGGCGTCGGGGTTGGCGTCGGTGTTGGTGTTGGCGTCGGGGTTGGCGTCGGTGTCGGGGTTGGCGTCGGTGTCGGGGTTGGCGTCGGTGCCACGTACACAAACACATTGCCCAACACTGGCACAGTGTCGCCCAGCTTGGTATTGAACACATCACTGTCGGCCGTCAAACCGCCCAACACGCTGGTAGCAGGGTCGCTGGCATACACCTGGAAGTGCCCGCTACCGGTGCTGATGGCCTTGCCCCCGGCGTTATTGACAAAATCATGCCCCGCTGCCAGCCGTACCGAAACGCCGCCGGTATTGGCGCTGACCGGTGCATTGAGGATGATGTCGGCATTGCTGCCGGTGGCGGTAAGGGCCAGGCTACCGCTGGTGCTGCTGATCGGTGCGGTGACCACAATACTGCCGCTATTACTGATATCCACATTGCCCCCAGCAGTGCTGATACTGCCCAACTTGAGCATGCTGGTCTGGGTTGCCAGCACCAGATTGCCGCCATTTTGCGTGACACTACCCACGCTACCGATATGGTTGGCAGCGTTACTGAGCAAGGTGGAGCCAGCACTATTATCCAGATTCAGCGTGCCAGCCGTGATGGCGTCGGTTTGACGAATTGTGCCTGAGGCCGACAAGCTCAAGCCATTACTCACATTGACCGTACCGAGGGTCAGGCTATTGCTATCGCCCACGCTGGCATTGCTGGCATTGTTCAGATTCACCGTGCCGGAGAAGTCGTTACCGCTCTGCCCCAGATTGATGCTGTTGCCGCTGGCATCCAGATTGCTGCTACCTGCCACACTGAGCGCACCGGTCTGACCGATACTACCTGCCGCCTGCAGATTCAAATTGCCCGCCAGTGCGCCGCCGGAAACATTGAGCGCGCCGTTGGTTTGCGCCAGGTTCAGGGTATTCATACTGCCCGGCAAATTCACCTGGCCGGTTCCGGCATGGCTGTTGACCAGGCTGATATTACCCGCCGGGCCGTTGCTGCTGGTGATGGAGACAGACCCCGCAAAATCATTGGTCGGCGCGGTGAGGGTTACATTCAAATTCGGCTGGCCGGTCAGGTTGATGGTGGTATTGCCAGCCACCAGCACGGGCGTGCCGCCGCTCACCACCGGTATGGTGGTGGTCGTGCTGGCCGTGGTGCCAACCGGGTCAATCGGTTTTAGTGGTGCTCCCAGGGGCGCGCTGATTAGCTGGATCAAATTACCGGACACCGTCAGGTTCAGGTTGCCGCTGCTGTTAATGCCATTCAAGGTCAGCGCGCCCTTGTTAGCGATATCGACATTACCCGCATGGGTCACCGCCAGCATGCCGCCAAAATGGTTGCCTGCATTATTCAAGCTGATGGCATTGCTACCGGCATCAATTGTAGTATTACCAGCCACCACCAGTGCTCCGCTCTGGCTGATGCTGCCGCTGGTGTTCAGATCAAACTTGCCCGCAATATTTGAATCGCCCAGCACCAGGTTTTTGCCATAGTTCAGCAGCACATTATTACCATGCACAATACTGAGCGTGCTACCAAAGTCATTACCGGCCTGGGTCAGGGTAATATCGTTGCTGCCTGCATCCAGTTTGGTGCTGCCAGTTACCACCAACGCACCGTTTTGCGTGATATTGCCCGCCGCTATAATCTCCAGATTGCCGCTCACGGTGGTGGCGGCAACATCAATCGCGCCCTTGCTATTGCTCAGGATCAGGCTATCGAGCTGGTTCGACACAATCACCTTGGACGCGCCAATATGGGAATTGGCGATATTCACATTGCGCACCGTGCCGCTACCGTTCAAGACGCTGACCTGCCCGGCCAGATCATTGGCCGGGTCGGACAAAATCACATCCAGCCCGGTATTGTTGTCGAGCGTAATATCGGTCGTGCCCGCCACCACCAGCGCACCACTTTGCGTGACATGGCCCCCGGCATGAAGATTCAAATTACCGCTGATATTACTGACACCCAACACCAGCGCATTTTGATCAACCAGGCTGGTGCTTTGCGCGGTAATGCTGACGGCACCACCAAAATCGTTGCTGCTGTTGGTCAGGGCCACACCATTGCCACCGACATCAATCGTGCTACTGCCACCCACCTCCAGGCTA
>JBDLSU010000807.1:0-6290 GCA_039799405.1 Pseudomonadota bacterium
TGGGGTAAGCAATGCTAACCGATGGGGTCATATTCAATTGATCAGCGATTTCGATCTTGACATGTTGGAATGGCCCCATTCTTCAGCAACACAGCAAAGCAATCCGGCGACAAGTCCGCCACGACAACCGGAAAATACGGTCGGCACCGTCGAGGCGAGACCCTGACGCCAGCAAAACAAGCTCCCGTATAAATAATGGGACATCGAGCAAAGCATCAGCAAATGGGCACTCACACAAAAATATCATCATTGCATGAATGCCCCCTTACCTTCATTGGCGCGCCATTACCATATAACATATCATCGCGCACCCACCCCTACTTACCCGCAGCCGCTTTCCCTGTTGCTTTGGGCGCAGCCGCTTTCACCGTAGTTGCCTGCAAATTCAAGCCAATAATCACCGGATCATGATCTGACGCCCGGTAAGGGCCTGAGGTGTACAGATCCTGGGTTTTGAAATCCGTGTTGTAATCGATGATGACCGGCTCATCGGCATTGATATGCCATTCGGCAACGCCCGTTACCTTGCTGCTCATTGAGGCGGTTGCCAGTGCGTTGTCCAGGTAGCCGCTTTCACCATCAAACACAAACGAATACGGCATGCCTTTCGGACGAATAAAGCGCTCGATCTGATTCACCAGGCCACCATTTTGCAGGGTAAAAATCGGGTCTTCGGCACCGTTGGCATTGAAGTCGCCAATGCTCAGTACATCCAGATCGTTGGCGGCGGTTTGCACTTGCCGGATAAAACTGAGCGAGCGGGTTGCCTGTTCTACCCGCAGCGCATTCCAGCAACCCTGGCCGTCGCCCTGATCAGTATTGCGGCTGCCATCGGTCGGGCAACTGCCCTTGGACTTGAAGTGGTTGACAATGAGCGAAAAGCGCTTGCCGGTACTGGCCACAAAAGTTTGTGCCAGTGGCGGACGGCTGTTAACCGGGTTGATATCAGTCAGGGAAGGGCCGACCGGTGTCAGTTTTGCCGGTTTGTAAATAATCGCCACCCGGATTGCATCGGTACCCATGGCCGCCGGATCGGCGGGAACGGGCAAATAGGCATAGGTGTTGCTGCCGATGAGGGTGTTCAGGCTGCTCACCAGATACGAAATCGCCGTATTGCCATTGTTTTGCATTTCCATTAAACCAAACACATCAGCATCAATCGCTTTCATCGCCGCTGCAATCTTGACGCGCTGGCGATTAAATTCGGCCAGGTTATCCGCACCCCGGCAATTGCTCTTGCTGACCACGGTGCCGACTTTGCAACCCTGATTGGTTTGACCATCGGCGGTGGTGCCATTGGTGAAAGTGCTAAAGAAATTGAGCACGTTAAAGCTCGCCACCTTGATATTGCCACCCACGGCCCCGGGTGCTGCGGTACGGCTGTTTTTGCGCACAAACACCGGTGCAATGGTCGGTTGCAGCTTATAACCCGCAGGGCCGGCCGTGCTGGAACTGATCGAACCAAAATCAACTACCCCGGTCAGGCCGGTCACGGTATCGCCAGAGCGAATGGTGCTGTCCTGGCCGATATAAGGAATCGGATTGGGATTTTGCACGCTGCTGGTGTCGTCAAGCACCACAAAATTGGCATTGTTGGAAGCACGCAGCGCAATGGCGGCGGCACTGCCCGGGCGATGCCGGTTGGTGGGAATTTCCAGGCGCGAACCGCTCAGGGTTAATTGCCCGAAACGGCCAAGGAAGTAATTTTGCGAAACCGTCAGCGGCAGGCTAAAGCGCACCAACATGCCTTCATATTTTTCCCAGTCGGTGGCATTGGCCAGCGGCAAGCTCAGGCTGGTGGGTGCAATCACATTGCCCTTGCCCAGCACGGTGGTAGCGGTGACCTGGCTCAATTGGGTGATGGGGCGAGTGGCATCGCCTGCACTGAATTCGGCAACGGTGGCGCTAACGCGAACCCGGTCGCCCACATTTACTGCAGGCGCACTGCCGACAAACACAAAAATCCCCTCCGAGGTAGCGGCATTGGCATCACCTGCCGGGTCTTGCAGGTAAAAACCGTTTGCCAATTTCAGGGTGACCACGCCTTGGGTGGTTTGGGCGGTGCCCACCAGAGTGCTGGTGCTGCCACTGCCCTGAATTTGCGCAATCGTGCGGGTAATGGCGGCACTTGGCACCACGCAAGGGTTCAAAGCGGTGCTGCGATTGCGTGGCAAAGGATTGGCGACCACAAAATCTACGCCATTAAAATCGGAATCATAGCAGCCGCCATCTGCCCGCAACACAGCGGTGGTATTGGTCGGCGCGGCAGTGGGGCTACGCCCTTCAAATGGCTTGGCGTTGGGGCCAAAGGCCACCAGATCAAGCACGGCAGGCGAGGTGGCACTGGTCACGGCGGTGGTGGTATTGGCTAATACCACTTTGCCGCCCGTGCTCGACATCATCAGCGAACCAATCGCATCCGGCGTAGGCAAGCTGGTAGTGCCGCCAAGCCCGGCGGCTTGTTGCACCAGAAAATATTGCCCAGGCTGCAATGTCACATTCGGCAGGGCGCTTACCTGAAAAACCGTACCGACATCACTGGCGTACTGTACGCTCATGCCGTTGAGGCTAACCGCCACCGTGCTGCGGTTGAATAATTCGATAAAGTCATTCTTGTACACGGCCCCGGAATTGCCACCACCGCCATACACCTGGCTAACAATGACGTTTGAGGCAGCCAGCGCATTGCCAGCAAAAGCGAGCGGCAGTGCGGCAACCAAACCCGCAAGCAGTGTGCGGCGCAAGCCGTAGTTGAATGCCAGCCGGAGGGCTAAGGGCGAAATCTTTTTATGCATTTTTGCCAACCATAAATAATAAAAAATACGACAATAGGAGAAAAATAATGGTCGCCGGATGATAAGAAATGGCGCACTGCCATAGCTTTATCCAGCGCATTTCCTGCTCTGAAATTTCCAAAAAATCACGCAAAATCAAAGATGTTGGATTGTAATCGTACTTTATGACATTATGAAGAATTACCCCGGCGTGCTAGGTGAAAGCCTCTAAAATAATTTTTCTCATGAGCAAGCATGTGCCTCTCCGTTTTGGTTTGCACCGAACGGCAGGACTACCACGCCGTACCAGGACGCCGGATCATGTGCCACTGAGCGCAGCAGCTTCTTGCACACTATTCGTCGCCCTACCGATTCCAGCACTATCCAGCACTATTGGCCCCGCATTTCACGAAGACCCACTGCATTTCATCCCGCCTCCCCGCATTTCATCGCATTGTTTTCCGCCACCCCATGCCGCTGGCTATAGTGACACCACTTTTCAGCAACCACGAAAAGCTCCCCTTAACTTGAATGGAGTCTCACATGAACCGCTTTTTGAAAACCTGCAGCACCATTGCCACCACCCTGGTTACCACACTGGCTTGCAATTTGTCGCTGGCGGCAGATTTGACGGTGAATATCGAAAACATCAAATCCAGCGACGGCAATTTGATGGTTGCCATCTATGACAGCGCCGCCAACTTTCTGAAAAACCCCTTGCAAGCGGCAAAAATGACGGCGCAACCCGGCAATGACACGGTGCAATTCAAGGATTTGCCAGCGGGTGAATATGCGGTGGTGGTGTACCACGATGCCAATGGCAATGGTCAGCTTGACAAAAATGCTTTCGGGATGCCGCTGGAAGACTACGGTTTCAGCAATAACACCATCGGCAAAACTGCGCGCCCCAGCTTTGATGCGGCAAAAATGGGGGTGTTGGCGGCAGGCACCCGGATCGTGCTCAAGATGCAATAAACCCGACAGCGGGGCTGCTACGTTTTAACGGATCTGGCCCCGGATGGGTTTTGCACAACGATTTCTGGCACCATAGACCTGATACTTCGCAATCACAACCATTATCCAGCAACATCACTTCGGGATTGCATCATGACCAAGCCTGCCATACCACGCTACCAGTCCGGGCACCCGGCAGCAATGTTGCCATGGATACGCGACATGCCGCCATCGCTGGCTCGCGATGTGCTCCATACCCTGATCTTGAATACCCTGATTGCCTGCCTGTTTGCTATCGTTGGACTGGCCCTGAGCAAAGCGGGATTCAACATGACAAAGCTGGGGGCTTTATGGTGGAGCGCCTTCGTGATCGCCAATTGCATCGGCTTTTTATTTCATGGCTTGCACCACTCACTGCACCTGCTGCCAGGCAAATGGCGTCAACAGATGAGCGGCTGGCAATCCAGAACCTTGCAAGCGGTATCGATAGGCTGTTGTGTGGTACTTGGCAGTGTGTTGGGTGCGGCCCTGCTGGAACTGCGCAACCCGCTGGATTATTTGCAGGACCCACGCGTGCTGGTACGGGTTTTATTTATCGCCTTGCTGACTGCGATGCTGCTGTACTGGGTTTTATTGCTCGGCCACCAACGCATGCGCAGGCAAGCCGACGCCGCGCAGCAGCGCGAGCAAATGGCCGCGTCCGCCGCCCTGCTGGCGCAAGCGCAATTGCGCGCGCTGCAGGCGCAGATTGAACCGCATTTTTTGTACAACACGCTGGCTAATGTGCTGGGTTTGATTGCACCACAGCCGCAGCAAGCCGAACACATGCTGGAGCGCTTGATTGATTTTCTGCGCGCCAGCCTGGCCGCCAGCCGGGCCGATCAAGCCACATTGGGCAGCGAAGCCGATTTGCTGGCGGCGTATCTGGACATTATGGCCTTGCGTATGGGTGCGCGCCTGAGCTACCGGATTGAGATTGCGCCAGAATTGCGGGAAATGCCAATTGCGCCGATGTTGCTGCAGCCCCTGGTCGAAAACGCCATCAGCCACGGGCTGGAACCGAAGCTGGAAGGCGGCAGCATCCGCATCAGCGCGCAAGTGCGCGATGGTTGCCTGCTGCTGGCGGTAGCCGATACCGGAATGGGGATCACCACCGATGCTGGCGCGCTGCCCGGTTCGCGCAAAAGCGGCGGCGGGGTCGGGCTAGCGAATTTACGCCAGCGCTTGCAGCAAATATATGGCGATGCGGCGCGCCTGCAATTGCAGCCGAATCAGCCTTGCGGCCTGTGTGCTACCTTGATTTTGCCATTGCCTGGCCCGGCACCAACCGGGCCTGCTGAACACTGACACCAAACCTGACACTAACGCTAACCTTGACACGATCTTGCCGACAGGACACCCCATGCCCAGCGCGATTATTGCCGATGACGAAATCCACCTGCAGCAACTACTGCAAACCCGCCTGCAACAGGTCTGGCCGGAATTGCAAATTATCGGCAGCGCCTGCAATGGGCCAGACGCCTTGCGCCTGATCGATGAACTGGCCCCGGATATCGCCTTTCTGGATATTCGCATGCCCGGCAACAGCGGCATGGAAGTGGCGCGCTTGCTGGCAGCAGGGGGCAAAGCACCGCAGATTGTGTTTGTCACCGCCTACGACCAATATGCCATTGATGCCTTTGAACATGCGGCGGTGGATTATGTATTGAAACCGCCTTCGCTGGAGCGCTTGCAAAAATGTGTGGCGCGCCTGAAGACTGCGCTGGCGCGGACTGCACCCGCCTCGCCGGATCTGGCAACGCTGCTGGCGCAGTTGAGCCAGCACATGGGCGCACAGGCAGTAGCACAACCGGGTACGCCAGCCCAGCAGCAACTGGCCCCGGCCGCAGGCCAGGCATTTCCGCACGCGGTGCCGCCATTGCTGCAATGGATCCACGCGGCGCATGGTGGTGAAACCAGACTGATTGCGATCGATGAAGTCATTTACTTTCAAAGCAATGACAAATACACCAGCGTCTTCACCCGGGATGGCGAAAGCCTGTTGCGCACGCCGCTGCGCGAGATTCAGGAGCAACTTGACCCCAACCGGTTTTGGCAAATTCATCGCAGCACCATCGTCGCGGTGAAATCCATCGCTGGCACCAAGCGAGATTTGCGTGCCCGCCTGCTGGTCAAACTCAGGGGCCGCACGGAAGAGCTGGTGGTCAGCCGCAATTATGTCGATCTGTTCAAGCAAATGTAGGCCGTCGGCAATACATGCACACGTCCGGGCACCAGCCGCCCCTGCCGCCACACCCAAAAGTGACCCCGGCCTGTCATTTTTATCAGTCCCGCCATTAAAACCGCCTCCCACCCGGATTAGGGTGGCATAATCATCGTGCTTCGCTGCCAGGAATTTTCAAAATTCTCACCGAAAACCAAAGAGGTTCGCATGAATAGTACGATTTTTTCCCCGCGCGATTGGAGTGTGGGTGCCCGGTTATCCGTTTTCATGTTTATTCTGACCGCGCTGGTATTCACCCTGTTCACCCTGGTCATTGGCAATAGCAGTGCCAAACTGAT
>JBDLSU010000808.1:0-3733 GCA_039799405.1 Pseudomonadota bacterium
CAACTGTTGAGCAACCGCACTACCCCGCCGCCATCGACAGTGCAGCAGCACGGTTGGTCATTGGGTATCAGCCTGGATATCCCCCTGGGCGGCGAAAACTTTGCCCGCCGCGACGAATCCAGCAGCCGCGCCGCGCAAGCCGATGCCGAAGTGACCCGCTTTGACCAAAACGCGCGCACCGAATTTGAAGCGCTGGGGCCACGGATTGACAATGCCCGCCGTGCATTGGTCAATTTGGCCGAGCAAGAAAAGAAAATGGCGCTGCTGATGCGCGGAAGCAGCATTCAATTTGAAGCGGGGCGACGTAGTTTGCAGCAGATTATTCAGGGGCGGGATAGTTATTTCAACTTGCAGCAGCGGCGGCTGGAGCAACATCATCGCTTGTTGTTGGCGCAGATGCGGCAGTTGGCGCTAAGCGGGCGGTTGTTGGAGGTGTTTGGCGTGGTGGATTGATTAGCGGGATAATGCTTGGCACCAATTATCGGTGCTACCCCACGCTTAAGTAACCTGACATTCGTGCACACTCCGATTTGATAAACTTATCAAAAAGAGTGAAATCATGAGATCAACAAACTATCCGGCAGAGTTTCGTGCCAAGGCGGTAAATCAGCAATCAGGGAATACATCGAAATCTTCTATAACCGCCAACGGCGTCATTCGCGCCTTGGTTATGTATCGCCAGCCCAGTTTACGGAAAACTTCAGAAAACAGGGACTGGCTGCTTGAAACGGATGTGTCCACTATTGGCAGTGCACCTGATTGGATGGCGACGATGTAGTTTACAAACAACTCCATGAGCGCCGCCACCGGCCTCAATCGCCCTCAAAGCGCAACAAATACGGCCCGGCCAACAAATGATGGCCTGGTGCCAGCACTTTGAAGCCATCAAGACAGTCCATCTCTCCCAGGGCCTGAAGCTGCGCATCCAGGTGCAACAAGCGATCTCCCTTCACAAACGAATCAACCCGCAACCCCGCCTCGGTCAAGACGCAATCAAAATGCTGCCGTGACAACCCCATTCTGTCGCCCTCACATTGCTGCGCCCCACGCAAAAATTCGCGCCCGGACAAGGCACGCAACATACAAGGATGAGCCCTGCCAAAGGAAAAGTGCTTGCCCTCCCGCAATGTTTGCTTGACTGGCACCGGTAAATTGAGCCAGCCCAAATACGTCGGCGCGGCCGATAAGTCATCCAACATCACATTCATCGTATTTGACAGAGGCACCGCCTGCCCCATTGCCAGCGCTCGCGGCACACTACCGGGACTCGCCGTCAATACCCTCACATGGTCTTCACCATCGATCAAAAATGCGAGCTTAATCTCACTATTGCAAGGCGGCACCAATTTACCATGGGCATCAAACCCGAATTGCAAGGCATCGATTTCGATCTCGCGGTACATCGACAGGCGTTGTAGCGCGATCCCCACCAAACTTAAATGGCGAGTGCTACGCGCCATTGCGGCCACAAAAGTTCGATCTTCCCCCATGCCCTGAGGCTGCACCTTTGGCGCAACGGGTTCATCGGCTTCGCGACCGCGCCACACTTTGGGCACCTCATTGGCTTTCACTTTTGCAACCGCATCGCCAGCATTGGCTTGCTGGGGGATTGAAGGCTTGCCACGCAAATGTGGCGCAATCATTGATGCAGCCCCAGCCGCGTCATGCAAACGCGTAGCGCGAAAACAAAAAAATCGACCATCGCCCGCCGGTTGGGCTGAATTTGCCTGCCACCCCACTTTATGGCAATTGAGTTTGGTATCAAAATGGATGCGCAGTGATTCGGCCGGTTCGGCAAAATACGCCAGCTCCTGCTTTTCCACATCATTGACCACGGTTATTGAATAATCATTACCAAATGGCCAATCAGGCAAATCGCCGCCCAACGTCGCCACTCTTTGCTGCTGGTACATGTCACAAGCAAGCCCCCAATCGACCGCATTGGCAGAATACTCCAACCGCCAGGCCTTGGTTTCGCTTTTTTCCGCCACGTACACACCATGGCCAAAAGACACCTTGACTTGCCCACGCGCCAGGCGTGGGTTTTTTTTCACCTGATAGCGAGGCATGACCCCTTGCGGCAATTTTTTGGCAAAACAATCCGCGTGCAGGTGCTCCAAGGTTGTCACCAAATTTTGCGATAAAGCTCCATTGGTTCGTGTCAGATCGGCTTGCATGGCCTGACTGGGCAACTCGATCTGTACCGCAGAAAACACCGAAGCCTGGCCCGGTATGGCGGGGTACCGATCCAGCAAATTTTTCAGCAAATTATCGGCCAGCGAAAAGTTGCTTTGCCAAATACGATGCGCATCAAAGGGTTGATCCACGTCCAGCACAAAAGCATGGATCAAGTCATTTTCGGCTTGTTCGTGATTGCTACGGCGCAGCAGATGATTAAATATGGATTTCATGGTGATTCCCCGTCAATGGTGATAGGCAAAAAAATAGGCAACAATAAACCTGGGTGTTTGATTCAGTCTTCAACCAACACAAGACCGACATCACGCCAGGCGCTCTGTATGTTGGCTTACCCTTGCCGGGGGCGCGCCGGGTTAAATAAAAACAAGGCTTGTAAAGGGACTAAAAACAATATCGTCATCGACCCGGCAACCGACAAAAATGGCATCGGTTGCCCCATCACAGGAAGAAATTGCAAATTGCT
Source organism: Pseudomonadota bacterium (assembly GCA_039799405.1). Lineage (GTDB taxonomy): Bacteria > Pseudomonadota > Gammaproteobacteria > Burkholderiales > Burkholderiaceae_D > CAMBDR01. The sequence goes on from JBDLSU010000808.1 coordinate 2,663, forward strand.
TCCCCACGACAGCACGAAATGCCCGGCCAACAAAGCGGCATAAGAAAAGCCACAAAAAAAGCGCCAACGCGCCCACCAGCGCGCCCGAAAATCACCACTTCCCACCTGAGCCAAAGCCTGCCAACTACACGCGAGCAAAACGCCCAGCAACAGGGTTTGTAGCACCAGCAACAGCACGCCCCCAAGCGCACCAAATTGGCCGAGAAAGAACGCAGGCGTCATATCGTTTTGCACTTCTGGCAAGCGCCAGGGTTGTACCACCGGGTTACCCAACCAACCGCCCTGCTGCCAAATGCCCGTAGCCTGACGAATTTGTGCACCGCTATGCGGGTGAAATTGGGGCTGTTGCCATACCACGAGCCGATCAAAATCAATCTGGGAATAATGAAACGCCCAATACCCCAAAGCCAGCACTAACAACACCAGCAGCCCCCCCAACCGAGCGGCCAAGCGGCGTTGGCTAGCCACACTCCAACTAAGCAACAGCCCCAAACACCAGCAAGCGAGCAATAATACAGGGCTAAAATCATGCACCAACGACAACATCAAACCAACTGCTCCCAGCACCAACACCAGCCAGGCCAACAGTTTGGCAAGCAAGCGCCAGCGCGCCATGCCTTGCAGATGGTTCCAGTCGAGCAACGCTGTCAGCCAATGCGCGCCCAGAATCACCAGGGTGCATTTGGCCCATTCTATCGGCTGCAAGCCCGCCACCCCCGCTTCCCCGCCCCACAGCACTTGCAGCAACAACCCGGCCAGCGCAGAGCCAGCCATGGCCCGACCCAGCCAAGCTAGCCGTGCCAGTGAAATGTTTTGCCACGCCCCATGGCGCGCCAGCGCAGCCAGGCCATACCATGCCCATAAACCGGCCACCACCTTGGATTCATAGGCATAAAAAAAGCGCAAGCTACCACTATCATTGCCAGCCAGGCCCAAGGCCAATTGGCACGCGCTGCCAAGCAAAAACAGCAAGGTAGCCAGTGCAAAACCAGCCCAAGTCAAGCTTTGACCAGTGGGCAAGGCACAGATGGCCAGGCAGCCAGACGCTTGCAACAGCAGCAGCCAGCCCAG
>JBDLSU010000809.1:0-6105 GCA_039799405.1 Pseudomonadota bacterium
TGATCTGGCTGGCGTTGCTGGTGCTGTTTTACTTTGCTTGCCGCTGGTATGGCGCAGTCAAACGGCGTCATCCCAACGGGTTTTTGCGTTATCTCTGACCCGGCCAGGCTAGGCCAGTTGCAAGGCATCGACGGCATGCAAAATATCCTGATAGCCATGTGCCAGGGTCAAATCAGGTGCCTGCCGCCGGGTTTCTTCCGACGGCAAAAACAGAAAACCCTGATCAGCCAGACGTAACATCGCCAAATCATTGAGTGCATCACCTACCGCCAGCGTCTGGCAACCTTGTGCTTGCAAACGTCGTATCACGTCCTGTTTGCCTGCACGCGGCAAGAATTCGCAGCCATTGATAAAGCCATTGGCGTCAGTATGCAAGCGATGGCATTGAAATTCCGGCATGCCAAAAGCCGGACGATATTGATCGACCATTTCATGGAAGGCATCAGAGACGATCAGAATCCGGAACTGTTCGCGCAACTTGGCCAGAAATTCGATTGCTCCCGGCAAAGCTGGCAAATGGGCGATGATTTTTTGCACCGTTTGCAAATCTAACCCATGCTGGCGCAACAAGGTAATGCGTTGCGCCATCAGTTGCGGGTAATCCGGTACTTCCCGGGTGGTTTTGGACAAAGCAGGAATCCCGGCGATCTGGCCAATATAGGGCCACATTTCCGGGATCAAGACGCCTTCCAGATCAATGCAAGCAATTTTTTCCATAACTTTCCTGCTTCATCGTGCCAAATTGGCGAAGGCGAGCGAAATGCCCAAACCGATCAGGACCGCACCGATCACTTTATCCACCGCCGATTGATAGTTCAACAAGCGCGCGCGCAAAGCATGTTGCGAGAAAAAGATCGCGACCAGGCCAAACCAGACCAAGTGTGCGACCGACATAAACAAACCATAACCAAACTGCGCCAACCACGGCGTATCAGGATGCACCACCTGGGTATAGGTGCTGACCACAAACAATGTCGTTTTGGGATTCAGGGCATTGGTCAGGAAGCCGGTACGCAGAGCCGCAAACGCCGATATTGGTGCGCCTTGCTTCATATCGATTTCGAGTTTGGAACGATTAAAGAAAGTTTTCCAGCCAATATAAACCAGATAAGCCGCGCCAATGATCTTGATGACGGTAAACAGGGTTGGCGAATGGGCGATCAGCAGACCAATCCCGAACATGGTGTAAAACACATGGACTTGAACGCCCAGTGCGATACCGATTGCGGCAAATATGCCCGACTTTCGGCCAAATAAATAACTGTTACGCGTCACCATGGCAAAATCCGGGCCGGGGCTGATGGTGGCAAGTATGGTAATCAGGGCCACTGCTATAAGTTCATTCATTTTTATTTTCTCTCTCAGGTAGTTGAAACGGGAACGGCAACCGGGGGACGGTTGCCGTTTTTATTGCTTAGTTGGGTTTCTTTTTGAAAGTAACCACCAAAACATCACGATAAGCGGGTTTATCGGTATCAAGCTGGACGATTGGGGTAACGCCATGCATCACATGCTGGTCATTCACGATGGCCGCATCAAAAACATCGGTCAAGGTAAAATTGTCCAGACGATTTTTCTCGTTGTCATAAATTTGAGTGCAACCGTTAACCACATTGGTACGGTTGATCATCATCATCAACACGAAATTAACGCCATCGTTATGCACACCTTCCGGCGTTGGTTTGCCTTCTGCAGCTTTACTTGCATCAATCCGGAATTGATGCACTTCAATATGCCATGGCGCATACGGCAACAAGCCACCAAACACGCTGCAAGCAAATTTTAAAACGGTTGTCATGGTGTTGCCGTGCATGATTTCCGGTTTCACCGGTTCGTAATGACGGGCAATACCACCATTAAGGTTGTTATAGTTTAAGCTTTGGTAATGAGGCTGATGCGCCTCAACAAAAAATGTGCGGCTTGAAGGCAGCGCACTCAGGGTTGCATGGCGACGATAGCGATACGTTCCGCCGTCTGCCATATAGTTATCGACATGTAGATCGTTCCAACTATTTAAAAATGCATCAACATCATCAAATGCCGTTGGCGATTCTTGTAACAGCAGCTCTTTCATCCGCACCGCCGGAATAAAGCAAAACTCCTTGCGCGAGATCAGACTGCACAATTGATCAATAGCCGTTTCTGGCGTGGTAGTAGTACGAGATTTTTCCAATAATGTATTCATGCTTAACCCAATGTAAACGCCATGCAGTTCGACATAAAGCTGCCGGGAACATGGCTTGGTGAGACAAAACGGGCACAATTTGTTTGTGTTCCCGTGTAGAATTATTGAACAATTGCAATAAATTAAAAAGCGATTTATTTTCTTTGGTTTATGTGAGAAAATCTGACAGATATGAGCCGCCCACCTTCCCTCAATGCCCTGCAATTTTTTAGTGTCGCCGCCCGCACAAGCAGCTTTGTGCAAGCGGCGCAAGAGCTATTTGTCACCCATGGCGCGGTCAGCCGACAGATCCGCTTGTTGGAAGAGCATCTTGGAGTGGCACTGTTTGAGCGTCGAAATAGAGCAGTATTTCTAACTCATCAAGGCAAGCAATTGAAGCTTGCTGTTGATCAAATGTTCACATTACTCGATAAAACACTGGCTGAAATCCAGCAGCCAATGAGCAATGCACAGCTCACCGTGTCGTGTGAACCGACCATTTTGATGAAGTGGCTGATTCCGCGTCTGGGTGACTTTTATCAGCGCCATCCCGATATCAGCTTGCATCTGTTTGCCGCAGGTGGCGAAGTGTTTTTTGCGCGCGACCGGATTGATGTGGCTTTGCGCCGCAATGACTTTTATTGGGATCCGGCCATCCATAGTGAAAAAATTGTTGATGAATGGATGGCCCCGGTATGTACGCCCAAATTGTTGCGGCGCGGCAAAATCAATTTGTCCAGCCAACGCCTGCTGCACACCCGCTCGCGCCCGAATGTGTGGGCCAACTGGCAGACGGTCAGTGGCATCGCCTGCACTGCGCAAGAAGAGCAAATCTATGAACATTTTTACCTGGCCCTGCAAGCGGCAGGCGCGGGCTTGGGAGTAGCGGTTTGCTCTGCCATGATGGTGCATGACGACATCATCGGGCAACGTCTGGTGGCACCGCTGGGCTTTGTCCCGGATGGCTCGGCCTACGTGCTGCTATCGCCCCAGCCCTTTCATCAGGATACGCGCCGCACCGTGTTTTTGGCCTGGGTCAAGCAGCAGATGGAACAAACCCTGGCAGATTTGGGTTTGCCCGGCCTGCAAAGTTGATTGCCCGGCGTGCGCGGCCGACACCAGGTTTTTTAATCCAGCAGAGATATGCGCCATTCCATGGCACAATGCGCACTCCCACCATTTTGCCCTGATTGCCCTGATTGCCATGTCTGCCCTTGCCCCGTTTGTTGTTGACACTGTTGCCACTGCCCGCCGCTGGTTGGCGCGTCAGCGTGATGACGCAAAGGCGGGCCAACTTGCAGCGGAAACGCAAGCGGTGGTGGTGATGTTGGTCAGTTGCCTGTGCCTGACCCTGCACGCCTATCTGAACGATCACACCTTCGTGGCGCGGGTTTTGGCCCCCTGGCCCGAATGGCGCGCCGCCTTTTTGACTGTTTGCTCCAATCCACGCCAGCCACTCGGCATGGTGGTGTACTGGGCGCTGGTGAATATCGCTAGCTATACCCTGTTGCCCTGGCTTACCATCGGCTGGCTATTGTGCCGCCCCCTGCATGAGTTTGGCGTGCGCTGGCAAGGCGCGCTGGCATCCTGGCGCATCTACCTTGCCATGTTGGTCTTCATGTTGCCCACCGTTTGGCTGGCTTCAAGCGCCAGCAGCTTCCAGGCCGCCTACCCGTTTTTGCGCCTGCCACCCGGTACACCGCTGCTGCCTGCCATGCTGTGGTGGGAACTGCTGTACTTTGCCCAGTTTTTTGCGCTGGAATTTTTCTTTCGCGGCTTTATGCTGCACGGTCTGGCACCGCATTGCGGCCGTTTCAGCGTGGTCATCATGGTGCTGCCGTATTGCATGCTGCACTTTGGTAAACCCTTGCCGGAAACCCTGGCCGCGATTGTGGCGGGGCTGATTTTGGGCGCACTCAGCTTGAGTAGCCGCAGTATTTTGCTGGGCGCACTGATCCATTGCAGCGTGGCGCTGTCAATGGATTTGGCCGCACTATGGCGCAAGGGGCTATTGGTCTGATTGGAAGATTAAATAAACTATTTAGTTTATTTATTCAGGAAGTTGCGTTATAGTATCGCTACTTTCTGCAAATCAATGGTGCTTCCATGGCTCATCCCAAATTCATTTTCTACGTCGCCTGCCTCATCGCCCTGATGAGCACCGTCGGCGTGGCGCTACCCTATCCGATTCTGGCCCCGATTTTTGTCGATATGCCCGCCAGCAGTTTCAACCACTTTGCCGGTTTGCCTCCCAAGCTCTTGCTCGGTCTGGCAATTGCCATCAACCCGCTCGGCATCTTGCTTGGCAGTATGGTGATGGGCATGCTGTCCGACCGCTATGGCCGCCGCCGGGTCTTGATGATTACCCTGAGCCTGACCGTGCTCGGCCATGTCGCCGCCGCCATCGCCCTGATCCAGGGTTGGTATCTGCTGTTCATTCTGGCGCGCTTTGCCACGGGCCTGACCGAAGGCAATGTCGCCGTATTACGCGCCATTGTGGCGGACTTGCACCCGCAACTGGATCGCACCAAATCCTTCGCCCAGCTCAATACCTTCATGTATATCGGTTGGCTCACCGGCCCGTTGCTGGGCGGTTTTGCCCTGCCGTTCGGCCAAAGCGTGGCGTTCTGGCTGGCCGGGGGCGTGATGTTGTTATGTTCGGTGCTACTGTTCTTCGCCTTGCCAGCCGACCCGCGCAACCAGGCACAAAATAATCTGGCTACCCTGTGGCGCATGGTGCGCGACGACAATGCCTTGCGCATGTTGAACAACCCGGCCTATAAGCAAGTGTTTTGGCTGCAATTGATGATGACGCTCGGCATGAATGCATTTTACGAATTTTACCCATTGTGGCTGGTCGAGTTCATGCACTTCACCAGCCGCCACATTGCCATCGTCACCGCTGGCATGTGTCTCCTGATGGCCGCCAGCAGCAGTTTGATTGCGCAATTTGTCGGCAAAGAGCGTCCCCTGACCCAAGCACGGCGCTGGGCTTTCCTGATTGCATTCGGTCTGATTCTGCAACCCTGGCTACCCGGCTGGTTTGGCGTTGCCATGATCGGCGCGCTCGGCATTCCGATTTCGATGTATAACGCAGTGGCCCCGGCTTATTTTTCCGAAAAATTTGGTGCCGACGGCCAGGGCCAGATCATGGGCTTGCTCACCACCACCTTTTGCCTCGGCAATGTCATCATCGCGCTGCTCGGCAGTGTGCTGACCCTGCTAGATACCCGCCTGATCATTCTGGTTGGTGGCTTGTGCTGCATGGCCGGGGTCTGGATTTTCAGTCGCTGGCTCGCTGGCAACGGCCCACTGGGCCAACTGGCGCTGGAGGCATGATGAAAGCGGCCGAGCACATCCTGTTCTTCCTCAAAACCCGGGGCGCACAAACCACCCAGAGCGTGGCCGACCAGTTGGGCCACACCAGCATGGGCGCGCGCAAGCACTTGCAGGCGCTGCACGAAAAAGGTTTGCTGGAATTTGACGAACGCAGCGAAGGCCCGGGCCGCCCGACCCGCTACTGGGCCTTAAGCGACGCCGGCCACCAGCGCTTTCCGGATCGGCATAGCGATTTGACACTGCAACTGATCCAGCAAGTCCAAACCCTGTTCGGCGAACCCGGTTTGCAGCGCCTGATCGATGCGCGCGAGCAAGCCGCGCACACCAGCTACCAGGCCCGCCTGCAAGCCAGTGGCCCCGACCTGGCGGCACGAGTGCAAGCACTGGCAGCAATCCGGCACGAAGAAGGTTATATGGCGGAAGTGCAGACACAGCTTGATGGCAGTTGGCTGCTACTGGAAAACCACTGCCCGATTTGCGCCGCCGCCAAACAATGCCAGCAATTTTGCCGCTCCGAACTGGCTTTGTTCCAGCAGTTGCTGGGGCCGCAGGCGCAGGTTACGCGGGAAGAACATATTTTGGCGGGGGCGCGGCGCTGTGCT
>JBDLSU010000810.1:0-4797 GCA_039799405.1 Pseudomonadota bacterium
CGTAAAAATTCAAAAGTATGAATAGTACAAGAGAATTAGCCGTTTTGCAGCAGTGAATCGAGCTTTCCGGCCTTTTCCAGCGCATATAAATCGTCATAGCCCCCGACATGTGTCTCGCCAATGTAAATTTGCGGTACGGTGCGGCGGCCGGTCTTTTGCATCATTTCGGCGCGCAATTCGGGAAATTGATCGACCCGGATTTTTTCGATCTGCACGCCCTTCGACGTCAGCAGGCGATCAGCCATGACGCAAAATGGACAAATTGCCGTGCTATACATGATGACATTATTGCTCATGAGAAAAATCTTTCTTGCCTATACAGAAAATGGTAATGTCTTTGCAAATTACAAGAGGATTATTTAACCGTCGGCAAGCCCGCCGCTTGCCACGCTGCCAGACCACCCTCCAGGCTGACCGCGCGTTCAAACCCGGCGGCTTGCAAAATGGCGGTGGCTTTCGAGGATAAATTGCCGTTGCCGCACACCACAATCACCGGATGTGCTTTAAACTTGTTCAACTCATTGATACGGCCGGATAAATCGGCCAGCGCAATGTTTTTGGCTTCGCGCACATGGCCCAGGGCAAAAGCATCACTGCTGCGTACATCCAGAATCAGCGATTTGCCCTGATTCATTAATTGGGTGGCTTGCAAGGGGGTGGCTTTGGCACCGCGATTTTGCAGCGCCAAAAACAGCAAGGCGGCACCGGAACTGATGACCAGCACCAGTAAAAAAATATTCGTAGGGTTATCAATCAGGAATTTCACGGTAGCTCGATGGTTGTTTCAACCCCGGCATTATAAAATAGAAGTCGCAACACGTTTTTAAATCCTTTTATTTGGCGTAATTCTCCCCTCACCTCTTCACTTTTCTTGGTTTTTTATTATGTACAAAATCGTTTTTATGCGTCACGGTGAATCTACTTGGAATTTGGACAACCGCTTTACTGGCTGGACCGATGTTGATCTGACCGAAAAAGGCCAAGCCGAAGCGATTGCAGCGGGCAAATTATTGCAACAAGCGGGTTTTAGCTTTGATCTGTGCTACACCTCGGTTTTAAAGCGTGCAATTCGCACCCTGTGGCTGACGCTCGACACCATGGATCTGATGTATCTGCCGGTCAAGCACGACTGGCGTTTGAACGAACGCCACTATGGCGCGTTGCAGGGGCTGGACAAAGCCGAAACTGCGGCCAAATATGGCGATGCGCAAGTGCTGGTCTGGCGTCGCAGCTATGACACCCCGCCGGAACCGCTGGCGCTGGATGATAGCCGCGCTTCGTTTAACGATCCGCGCTACGCTGGTCTCAAGCGTGAGCAAATTCCCCTGACCGAATGCCTGAAAGATACCGTGGCGCGTGTGATGCCTGCCTGGGAAGAAGAAATCGCCCCGGCCATCAAGGCAGGCAAGCAAATTCTGGTTTCGGCCCATGGCAACAGCTTGCGCGCCCTGATCAAAATGCTCGATGGCATCAGCGATAACGACATCGTGGGCCTGAACATTCCCAACGGCCAGCCGCTGGTGTATGAACTGGACGCCGACCTGAAACCGATCAAGAGCTATTACCTGGGCGACGCCGATGCGATTGCGGCCGCGCTGGCTGCGGTAGCCAATCAGGGTAAGGCGAAATAAGCCGATGATTGATCGTCCGCGCCTGCGGTTTGCCCGTTTTGCCTGTCTCGTTCGCTCTGCCCGCGTCGTCTTGTTGTCGGCCTTGCTGGCGTCGGTGACGGCAGTGCATGCGGTCAAACCAACCGAACGCAGCCGCCAAAAAGCCCAGGCCGAAACCGAGCGTGCGCAATTGCAGCAAAAATTGCGCGCGCTGAAACAGGAAATCGGCCAGACCGAAGCCGCCAAAGAGCATGCGGCCGATACACTGGCTGAATCGGAAGCGGCAATATCTGACGCCAACCGCAGCCTGCGTGATCTGGTGGAAGAACAGCGTCAGATCGAAATCAAGCGCCAGCAACTGCTTGCCGAGCAGCAGCGTCTGCTGGCGGTGGTGGCACAGCAGCAAAGCCAGCTCAGCAAATTGCTGCGTCAGCATTATGTGGCGGGCAAGGAAGACCGGGTGAAATTGCTGCTCTCGGGTGATAACCCGAACCGGATCGAGCGTGATCTGCAATTCATGGGCTATCTGTCCAAGGCGCAAGCGGCCATGCTGGCCAGCTTGCGCGAGAATTTGGCGATTGTTGAACAAAACCAGATCAAGAATCAGGATATTCAGGACGAGCTGGAAGAAATCGCGCAAGAACAGCGTGAGCAAAAAACCTTGCTGGAACAAGAAAAAAGCAAACGCAAAACCCTGTTGGTGCAACTCTCGACCCGCCTGAGTGATCAGCGCAAACAAGCTGGTAGCCTGGAACAGGACGAGCAGCGCATGTCAGCGCTGGTCAGCAAGCTGGAAAAACTGATTGCCGAGCAGTTGGCCGAGCAAAAACGCCAGGAAGCCGCGCGCCTGGCTGCGGCCAAGCTGGCGGCAGAAAAGAAAGCGGCTGCAGCCAGACTGGCAGCGGAGCAAGCAGCCAGACTGGCGGAAAAAAATCGTAGCCATGCCCAGTCTGCTAAAGCACAGTCCGGCAAAGTGCTGCCGGCCAAGGCACCGATACCGGCAGCGGAACCGGAACAGGTGGCAAAGGTGGAGAAGGTAGATAAAGTGGAAGCACCCGGCATGCGTAATGAACTGCTGCCCGCTAGCACCCAGGAAGGCAATTTCGCCAGCTTGCGCGGCAAATTGCGCTTGCCCCTGCGCGGCACCGTCAGCGTCAAATTTGGCAGCAAGCGCGATGAAGGCCCCAGTTCCAAAGGCTTGTTCATTCGTTCCGGCGAAGGCGCGGAAGTGAAGGCCGTGGCGAATGGGCGGGTGGTGTTTGCCGAATGGCTGCGCGGTTTTGGTAATCTATTGATTGTTGACCACGGCGCACAATACCTGACAATTTACGGTAATAATCAAAGCCTTTTGAAACGGGCTGGCGATGCAGTAAAAATTGGCGATACAATTGCTTACGCAGGCAATAGCGGTGGAAATGAAGAATCAGGTTTATACTTTGAAATGCGTCATCAAAGCCGGGCCTTCGATCCAATGGGGTGGATTTCGGTCAAGTAGCAATTCAGTCAAAAGCGCAGCAGCGCAGCGGGGGGATAAAATGGGCACCAGATTAAAGAATATGGGCTTGATCAGTTTGGGCATGGTGGCAGGCATTGGCGCTTCGCTGCAATTTTCCGCCATCGCACAAAAAAATGTTGGCACCCCGCTACCCTATGAAGAATTGCGCCAGCTTACCGATGTGTTTGGCCTGATCAAAGCCACCTATGTCGATCAGACCGATGACAAAAAACTGATTGCCGATGCCATGTCCGGCATGGTTGGCTCACTTGATCCACATTCTGCCTATCTCGACAAAAAAGCCTACGGTGAATTGCGCGAAAGTACCCGTGGTGAATTCGTCGGTCTTGGCATTGATGTCAGCATGGAAGATGGTTACGTCAAAGTGATTGCCCCGATTGAAGATTCACCAGCCCAGCGCGCAGGTGTCAAAGCCGGTGACCTGATCACCCGGCTTGATACCACCCCGGTCAAGGGTATGAGTCTGGACGATGCCGTCAAAAAAATGCGCGGTGAACCCGGCACCAAAATCGTGATTACGGTATTGCGCAAGGATGAAGAAAAACCCCTGACACTGAGCGTCACGCGTGAACTGATCAAAATGCAAAGCGTCAAGGCCAAAGTGGTCGAACCCGGTTATGGCTGGCTGCGCATTACCCAGTTTCAGGAGCCGACCGTGCGCGACATGGTCAAAAAAATCAATCAGATGTACAAGGACGACCCGCACCTGAAAGGCATGGTGCTGGATATGCGCAACGATCCGGGCGGCGTGTTGCAGGGTGCAATTGGCGTATCGGCGGCATTTTTGCCCAAGGAACTGGTTGTGGTTTCCACCAACGGCCAACTGCCGGAACATAACCGCATCTATTATGGCAACCGCAATCAATATGCCCAGGGGGAAAGCGACGATCCTCTGGCCAGCTTGCCGGCCGCCGTCAAAAAAGTCCCGCTGGTGGTATTGGTCAATGGCGGGTCGGCTTCGGCCTCGGAAATTGTGGCGGGGGCCTTGCAAGACCACAAGCGCGCTACCATCATGGGTAGCCGCACCTTTGGCAAAGGTTCGGTGCAAACCATTTTGCCGCTGGCACATCCGGCTGATACCGCACTCAAACTCACTACCGCGCGCTATTACACACCGAACGGGCGTTCAATCCAGGCCAGGGGCATCACCCCGGATGTGGCGGTGACCGAACGCGCCGACGGCGAAGAACTGAACCATTTACGCCTGCGTGAATCGGATTTGCAAAAGCATCTGGCAGGCAAAGATGAAGCCAAAAAACCGGAAGCCCGCAAGCGCGATGAACTGGAAGAAGAACAACGTCTGGCTTCACTCGACAAAAAACGCAAACCACTCGAATTTGGCAGCAAGGACGATTTTCAGTTGGCGCAAGCCGTGGTGTATCTGAAAACTGGCAAAGTACAAGCCGTTTCCTCCGTCGCCAAGCTCGATGGCAAGGATGAAAAGAAATAAAGCGAAGAAATAAAGCAAAGAAAGCCAGCCCCTCTCCATGACTCAAGGCCCCAACCCCGGCACTGCCGCAGCAGGCAGTGCCCAATCTTCCCCGCTCGGAAAAACCACTGCCTATATTGAGCAGTATGAGCCGTCCCTGTTGTTTCCGATTGCGCGTCAGGGCAAACGCGAAGAACTCGGTTTGCGCGGCACGCTGCCGTTTTTTGGCATGGATATCTGGA
>JBDLSU010000811.1:0-3882 GCA_039799405.1 Pseudomonadota bacterium
ATGCGCCGCGCGGCACCGCGCAAAATCTCATAAATCTGCCGCCAGCGCCCGTTGCTCTCTTCTACCAGATCCATCATGGTGGTGAAGTCGGGCACCTGCATGAATAGCGATTGCTGAATAAATTCAATCACATCGGCCCGGGTGCGGCGGCGGTACAGGCCATAGATGTCATCCACTTCGGGCAGGCCATCAAACATTTTGTCAAAACTGCTGCGGCCCAGCGCCGATAACAGGTTTTTCTCAAAGTTATCTGGTGGCACCGCATTGAGCTTGAATTGCATGTCACGCTGCTTGCCAGCCGCTTCAATGATGGCGTTGATGCGATTCCACTGCGGCGCGCTCTGGTCTTGCACCAGTTTGACTTGCATCAGCGAACGGAAGGTCGAGAGCGGCATATACAGTTGGCCGGGAACAAAGGCCAGCAGGGTATCGAGTTGTGCCAGAAAGGCCGGATCCACCCGGCGGTTGCCGGGATAGGCGGGCAGCGCATTGCCGGGGCCGGGCGTGCCCAGTGTCATCACCAGCATTGCCATGCAGGCGCGATCACTCAGCAAGCCTTCATCTGACAAATCCGGATTGGCCGGAAACAGTTCGACCAGGGTATCCGGCGCTTCGCGCGCCTCGCGAATGCCGATGATGGTTTTTTCCACATACAGGCTTTTCAGGCTGGCCACACTGGCCTGATTGACCATCAGATCACGGGTACTGCGATAGATCAAATCCTTACCCTGGCTGTCTTGCCCGGCGCGCAACAGGGTGCCCGTTGGCAGCAGATATTGCTCTTGCCCCTCGGCCAGCGCAATGAGCGCATGCACCTGATCCGGCGTGCCTTTTTGCGAAGTCAGGCGCAAGGCTTCCCGGTAGTGAAATTCGAGATGGCGCCGGGTCAGATCATTAAGCTGGGTGCGCGCTGTCTGCAGCAATTGCAAAAACACCAGAAACAGCAGCAAATGCGGCCGCGCAAATTCCGGCTTGGGCGCTGGCGGCTCTGCCAGCGGGTCATTGGCCTGGCTCAGGTAGGCCGCCAACTGGTCAAGATCGTGCTCTCCCAGAAAGCGCGACCAGTCACCCGCCGCCTCACCTTGCTGGTTGAAGTAGCGCAACTGGCTGGCGTATTGGCGGGCAAATAGCAGCAGGTCTTTGCTTGAGCGCTCATCAACCTGGGCATAGGCCGGATCAAGCGCCTTCTGGATGCGGTCGGCCTGATTGCTGCCGTTGCCAAGGGGGAAGTTTGACGACTTTTGCATGGTAGTCTAGACCCCTTGATACTTGCTGTTGGTGGTAACAAACATGCCCTGCCCCGAATATTGCGGCGTGGCATCGGGCACCGGCGGCCCGGGCGGGGCCGGTTGCTTGGCCGGGCTTTGTACTTCAAATTTGGCGGTGAACACGCTGCCCTTGAGCAACACCGGTTTGCCGCCGGTATGGGTCTTTTTGGCGGTTTGATCACCGCCCAGCGCTGCAATTTTCAGGGTGCCCGTGCCGGGAATCGAAAATTGCGGCGTCATATAACTGCAACCGGGCACCGAAACATTTTTCTCATCGCCATCAACACAAAGCTTCTTGCCCTGATGCGTGGCCGGGCCGCTGCCTTTCAGCTTGCCCGGTTGCACCGTCACGACTGCCGCGCCGAAGGTGGGCAGGAAAGTAACTTTGTCGCCGTCTATCAGGATAAAATCGCCCAAAATAACCGTCCGTTCAGTATTGTTAAGTTCGCCTTGAGCAGTTCGTGCCGGGGCTTAATTGGCCGCAGGCACCGACGCTTCATTAATGTAAAAAGGATAAACCATGTTGTAGCGCGAATTGGTGTTGCGCACGGTGTAGCTGATGGCTATCATCAACAGGCCCGGCTCTTGTTCGCTTTCCGAAATAGTCAGGTCGTCCAGCTCGATGCGCGGTTCATGGTACAAAATCGCATCGGTGATCATGCGGGTGATGTTGTTGACCAGGCCCTGATCCACTTCTTCAAACAACAGCATCGACAAATCACAGCCAAAATCATCTTTCATCACACGCTCGCCCAAGCGGGTAGCCAGCAGGATTTGCAGACTTTGCACAATATCCTCATTCCCGGCGACCATCGCCACATCGGCCCCGCCATCGCCAAAGCTGGGCGGAAAACTCCAGCCAGTACCCAGAAATGATGGATTACTCATTGCCATTGCTCCTTCGTGTGTACCCGGATTGCGCCATCATTTGACATCCACCTTGCTGCCCAGAATTTCTACCTTGCCGCTGCTGGCATCGATTTTAAAATCCTTGATACTGGTTATCTCAATACCGGCTTTGCTCATCTTGATGATGTTGCCGTGTTGATCGGCCAGCGAAATCATTTCGCCTTGATCATCCAGCACAATCTTGTTCTTGCCCGGCGTTTCAATCGACACCGCCGGTTTTTTATCATCCACAAAGCGGATTGTGGTGCCGGATTTGGTGACAATGCCTTTGTTCAGATTTTTATCGCTCAGGCTGGCAAAGGGGGGAGGCGGCGTATTTTTGGAGCCAAACATGCCGCCCAGAATGACCGGTTGGGCCGGGTCGTCATTAAAAAACCCGACCACCACTTCATCCCCCACTTCCGGGCGGAAGAAAAAACCGCGCTCCTTGCCTGCATCGGGGGTAGCCAGCCTGGCCCAGACCGGCCCGGCCGCCTCACCCAGAGCGGGCAATACCACGCCAACCCGGAATTCATTTTCCGGGTCTTGCTTGAAAGCGGCCACCACCCCGCACTGCAAGCCATGAATTGCCGGTAACAGCCCGGCAGCGGGCGCATCGCTCACGTCTGGCCGGGTTGAAAAGCGCTCCGGTGCCAGGCCAAATTGCACATCGGTACGCCAGCCCTGATGATCAACCTGATGACGCACACCGGTGACCAGGGTTTTGCCGTTGAAGCGCTTGCCGACACCGGCAATTTCCATCACATCCAGCCGCTTGATGTCACCCAGCCCCGGTATCGACACAAAACCACGGATCAAACCCATGCGGCTTTTCGCCATATTGCCATCGGCCCAGGCCTGCAGTGCTTTCGGGTCGGTCGGAACCGGGCTGGACAGGGTTTGCAGACTGGCTCCCAGCGCTTTGGCGACATTACTCACGGGCAAATCGCCTTGCCCCAGCGTGAACGGTTTGGCTTTGCTGGCCTTGGTCAGTTTCTGGGTTTTCAAATCCCAGGCGATACTTTCAATCTCGGCGAATTGGTGGTTGGCATCGACTTCGATTTCAAACTCATAAATTTCGCTGATGCCCAGTTCAAACACATGTTTTGGCTTGCCTTTGACTTCGATCTTGTTGAGCGAGACGATGCCATCGTCCGACATCAGCAACAGGCCGCATGCCTCGGCACGGGTTTGCATGAAATCCCAGTCGGTGCTGCCATATTGCACGATTTCGGCATGGCTGGTTTCGGTGGCGCTCAGGGTGCCTTTTTTCAGGCCGCTCTTGCTGATCAGGTCGCTGATGATGGCGCTATCGGTTTTTTGCTTGTAAATCATGTTGTGGCGGCTACGGCTCAGGCGCAGCGCTGCATCCTTGAGTTCAATCGTCAGCAGCCAGCCGCGCGCGCTGGCTTGCACCCCGTGTTTGACGATCAGACCGCTAAACACCGTCATTTCTTTTTCGGTGCCCGCCTCATACCGCAATTTGATCTCGACTTTTTTGCCTGGCTCAAAAAAACTGTTATCGCTGATGGCAAACTTTTGCTGCGCTGCGTCGCCATCGAGCAAAACCAGGGTGGCGTACGGGATGCGATTGACTTCCTTGACGATATCAATCGACTCGATCTCAAACGATTTATCCATGGCACTACCACCACTGATGATGGTTGGCGTTACCACATTCATGCTGCGCCCCCTTCGACGGCGCTATCGAGCGGCGGGAAAAATA
>JBDLSU010000812.1:0-4039 GCA_039799405.1 Pseudomonadota bacterium
CGCGCCGGATTTTCAATGCCTATGGCCCGACTGAAGCCACGGTCTGCAGCACCCTGTATCGCTGCCAGGCCGGGGCCGGACACAATCCGCCAATCGGGCGCGCCCTCGGCCATGTGCATGCCCTGGTGCTGGATGAGTTATTGCAGCCCCAGCCGCCCGGCGTGGCCGGACAATTGTATCTTGCTGGCCCGGCGCTGGCGCGAGGCTATCTGAACCGGCCCGATTTAAGCGCCAGCAGCTTTGTACCGCATCCTTACAGCAACGCCCCCGGGCAGCGCATGTATGCCAGTGGTGATCTGGTGCGGCAACTGGCGGACGGCAATCTGGCATACCTTGGCCGTATCGATCAACAAGTCAAACTGCGTGGTTTGCGCATTGAACTCGGTGAAATCGAAACCATACTGGCATCCTGGCCCTGGGTGCGGGAAGCGCTGGTGCTGGTGAGCGGCGAAGCCGGGCAAGATCGCCAGATCGTGGCCTGGCTGGTGCTCGCAGCGGGCCGCAAGCTGCCGCCGCTAGCGCAACTGCGCGAAAATTTGCTGACGCTGCTGCCCGACTACATGGTGCCGTCCCATTTCATTGCGCTCGATGCAATGCCTCTGACTCCGAATGGCAAAATCGACCGCAATGCTTTGCCACAACCGGATTTAAGCCGCAGCGATGTGCCGTATCAAGCCCCGGACAGCCGCACTGAAATCTTGCTGGCCGAAATCTGGGGTCAGTTGTTACAGCGCCAGCGCATCAGTGTGCATGATGATTTTTTCGCCCTTGGCGGTCATTCCTTGCTGGCGGTGCAAATGGTCAGTCTGCTGCAACAACAGGGTGGCCCTGCCATCCCTGTGCGCGAGGTGTTTACCCATGCCGTGCTTGCTGCCCTGGCGGCGCATATTGATAGCCTGCCAGGTTTGCCCAGCGCACAGCAAGATCAAGCGGGTGCCGTGGCCGGGGCGGGCAGTGCGCTGTGTTTGCCAGTGCGGCCGGGCAGCACTTCGCCACCGCTGTTTCTGATCCACCCGATTGGGGGCGAAGCCGCCTATGCCTGGGCGCTGGCCCCGCATTTGCCCGCCGCCATGCCGGTGTTTGCACTGCGTGCCCGTGGCCTGGTTGCGGGCGAAACGCCACATACCAGCTTGCCCGCGATGGCGCGCGACTATCTGGCGCAGATACGCCAGATCCAGCCGCACGGCCCCTACTATCTGGCAGGCTGGTCATTGGGCGGCAATATCGCCTGGGAAATTGCGCACCAATGCCGCCAGGCCGGGCAGGTTGTTGGCTTTTTGGGGCTGATTGATAGCGCACCGGCGGCAGTATTACGGCAGCAATTGCAAGCAGGTGGCGGTCATTGGGATGAAGAACAGGCATTTTGGGTCTGGTTGAGCCAGCAGAGCGGGGTAACACCGGCTGCAATTGACACCTTGCAGACACTCTGGCAAACCGGGCAAGATCGGCAAAGCGGTACACCCGCATTTGCCAGTCTATTGGCTGCCAGCCAGACCCAGGGCCTGGACTTGAGCCCGAACTTGAGTCGATTAGCAGCAGCGTTGACGCCAGAGCTGGTGCAAGCTCAGGTGGCCTTGTACCATGCCAGCGGGTTGGCGATTCTGCACTGGCAGCAACCCGGCCTCGACTGTGCGCTGCATTTGTATTGCGCCGGGCCGGATACGCAGTTGGCCTGGGCCAGTGCTGATGGCTATGACCAGATTGATTGCAAGCTCATCGGCGGCGACCATTTTTCCATTGTGCAGCCGCCGCTGCTAGAGCAACTGGGCCGCGCCATCAATTGCGACTTGCTGGCACGGCTGCAGGCGCGGCCGCGGGCTAACATCAAGCCGTCGCCATGAACGCCATATACAATTCACGCGCCCGGCTGGCAATCGGGCCAACCGGCAGCGTGCGATCTTCATAGCGGACGCAAGGCGTTACCTTGCCATAGTTGCCGGTATTAAAAATCTCGCGCGCCGTCAACAATTCTTCCGGTCTAACACTGCGCTCCACCACCTTGATGCCATCTTCCGCCAGCAGCCCCATCACGCGGGCGCGGGTAATGCCGGACAAGAAAGTGCCATTCGGCACCGGTGTCACTACCTCGCCCTGTTCCGACACAAAAAAGATATTGGCGGTGGCAAATTCCGAGATATTGCCGTCGCTGTCGCACATCACCGCATTATCAAAACCACGGTCGCGCGCTTCACGCAAAACCCGGGTGCTTTGCGCATACAGGCAGGAAGCCTTGGCGTCAGTTGGTGCATATTTCGGCCCCGGGCGCAGAAAACTACTCAGGCAAGCCGAAAAGCCGCTCATGCCGGGCAGGGGCGCATCAAACAAGGTCAGTGCAAAGCCTGCCTTTTCCGGCACCGGAATCAGCAAACCTTCGGTGGCAAATACCAGCGGGCGAATATACAACTCGGCATCCGGGGGAAATCGCACAATCCCTTCCCGGCACAGGATAGCCATTTGTATTACGCCAAACGGGCACACCAGGCCCAGACTGTTGGCCGAATTGACCAGACGCTCCAAATGCAGGTGTAAATCCGGAACCTTTCCCGCTATCGCGCGGGCACCATCAAATACCGACGAGCCCAGCCACAGGCTGTGATCCATCGCACCATAAATCGGCGCATTACCTTCAAACCAATTATCCGCAAAATAAGTTAAATACATCATCCGCTCCTGACCAGGTTAAAAATGCGTGTAGCGCGTCACTGTAGCACATTCACCTGGTCATGCGGCTTGATTCCGGCGTCGCATTCCGGGTACAAATTTTTGCAACTGGTACCGTTTTTTTCCAAATCACATTGGTTCAGCGGAAAGTGCCATGTTATGCTGATCTGGCATGAACAATAAGGTTCTGTACAGGGGAGGGGACACCATGACAAAAATAGTTGTGAACACAATGATGACAATCAGCCTGGGCCTGGGTCTATGCCTGGCACCAGTCGCAAGCCAGGCCAAGGACTGGCAACTGAAAAACCTGAGCACGCTGGACAAGGCCGAAACCATGGCCGTGGCCGCCAATAGCCATGGGCAAATTGCCGGGGTGATCGAAAATAGCGACGGTTGGCGGCAAGCCACCCTGTATGAGAAAGGGGGGTTAAAGCAACTGGGCACCCTGGGCGGTGATGAAAGCTATGCTTCCGGCATCAACGAAAAAGGCGAGATCAGCGGTGCCGCACAACTGCCGGACGGACGCTGGCACGCCATCATTTACAGCAAGGCCAAAGGCATGGTCGATGTCGGCCCCATTTGGGCCAGAAACAGCCAGGCCACCGCCATTAATGATGCCGGGCAAGTGGCAGGTTACGCCGATGCGCCCAATGGCGGCTGGCACGCCTTTGTGCGGGAACTCGATGGCGACCATACCGATCTGGGCACGCTGGGTGGCAAAATCAGCTATGCCAACGCGATCAATGCTTCCGGCGTGGTGGTCGGTGCCTCGCGCACTGCCAATGGTGAAATGCATGCCTTTGTGTATCAACCCGGCAAAGGCATGATCGATCTGGGTACTCTGGGTGGCCGCACCAGTAGTGCCACAGGCATCAGCGATGCTGGCTATGTGGTGGGCACCAGCGAAACGGCCGATCGTAAATTTCATGCCTTCATCTGGGATGGCAAAAAAATGATTGATATTGGCAAAAACCTGTCGTTCGGCAATAGTTATGCCACCAGCATCAATAATAAAAATCAGGTAGTGGGCAATTTGGTTGAAGGCTATTACGATCGCAAAACCTTTATCATCGACGCGGGCGAATCAACCATCCGCCATCGCCAGACCGGCCTGTTTCAAACCAATATGATTACCAATAACGGCACCGTGGTTGGCTCCAAAGTTCTGGCCGACCGCTACCATGCCTATGTGCTCAATCAGGAAGAATTGACGCCAGTTGAGCAGATCAAGGCGTTTAACTGGTTGTTGCTGGGCAAATGGCTGGCAGTGCTGATGGTATTGGTGGCGGGTGGGGCCTTGTTTTACCGCTGGCAGCACAAACCCTGGCATGCGGGCACGCAACAACACCAACTGACAACCTGAATCCGCAATCTG
>JBDLSU010000813.1:0-14816 GCA_039799405.1 Pseudomonadota bacterium
TGTCTGTACCAGTTTGCTGTCGGCCCGGCATTATCAGTTGCTGGCAGTAGAAGCGCCGAATGTGCCCGAAGCTGAACTGAAAACCGCGATTCGCTGGCGTTTGAAAGAAATGATCGATTATCCGGTCGATCAGGCCACGGTGGATGTGATCGATATTCCCATGAACAAGGAAGCCCCGGTCAAGGTGCGCAATGTGTTTGCGGCAGTGGCGCGCAACCAGTTTATCGAACAGCATCAAAATGCCTACGCCGATGCCGACATTCCACTGAGTGCGATAGATTTGCCGGAAATGGCCCAGCGCAATATTTCAGCCTTGGCCGAACCGGAGGGGCGTGGCCTGGCCATGCTGTCGTTCAGCGATGAAGGCGGTTTGCTGACCATTACCTTCGCTGGTGACTTGTACCTGACCCGCCGCATTGATGTTACCTTCGCCCAGTTATTAAGCCCGCAGGCTGACGCCCAAAACGCCAGCTTTGACAAAATTACGCTGGAGCTGCAACGCTCGCTCGATCACTTCGACCGCCAATATCACTATGTCGGCTTGTCGAAGCTGATGCTGGCTCCGCTGGCCGATGCCGGGCCGCGTCTGCATGCGTATCTGGCCGCCAATTTGTATATGCCCGTAGAAATGCTGGCGCTCGACAGCGTGCTCGATTTTTCCGCTGTGCCGGAACTGCAGCAAAGCGTGGCGCAGCAACGCTTCTTTCTGGTATTGGGTGCTGCCTTGCGCCAGGAACAGGTGGCAGCATGAACGCACAAATCAACCTGCTTAATCCGGCCCTGCGCAAAAAAAAGCAACAATTTTCCGCTCGAATCATGCTGTTGACCCTGGCGTGCCTGGGCTTTGGCATGCTGTGCTGGACCGGCTATGTCTTGTTTGCGACCCATAATCTGGAATTGCAGGCCTTGCGCGCCAAAACCCTGCTCAGTCAAGCCAAAGAAGACTTGGCCAAGGTGACCGCAGAAAAAGTGCCACGCGCCAAAAATGCCCGGCTGGAAGCCCAGGTGAAAGACATGGAAAGCCGGGTGCTGGGATTGCTGAAGGTATCGTCCGAATTAAAAAAAGGTGATTTTGGCAATGCCAGCGGCTACTCCGGCTATTTGCGCGCTTTTGCCCAGCAAAGAATGGATGGCATCTGGCTGACTTCAGTCTCGGTGAGTGACAGTGGCAACGATATTGGTTTGCAAGGTGAAGCACTGCAAGCGGTGTTATTGCCACAATACCTGCAACGCTTGTCAAAAGAAGAGGTGTTGCGTGGCAAAGCCTTTGAAAGCCTGGAAATGCAACGCAAGGCTGCACCGCAGGCAACTGCTGGCGCAGCCCTCCCCCAGACTGCGGCGCAGCAACCGCAGCCAGTGCCTGGCACCAGTCAAGCGGTTGGTATTGATACGGTGCTGGCCAATTCTCGCGAAATTGCCAACGCCATCAATAACCCGGCCGCGTTAGCCGGTTTGATTACAAAGCTTGGCTCTGGCGCGAATAGTACGGGCAACTCCGCTACAGCGCCAGTACTGGCGCGCGCCAATGGCGCTACCGTAACCTCAGCAGTTCCGCCCCCGCCAGCCCAGGCAGCGCAAGTGGATGTTTCGCGGTTGCCGCTCGAATTCAGCCTGCAGGCGCGTACCGCGCCGCTGACTGCGGATGGCAAGGAGGCCGCGAAATGAAGCAATGGCAAGAATGGATTGCCAAACTTGATGCCATAACCCTGCGCGAGCGGGTGCTGGTATTTGCTGCGGTGGTCGCCGTGATGGTGGTGATACTCAATACCCTGATCTGGAAACCGGCCCAACTCAAGCAGAAAACTTTCACTTCCGATCAGCGTCAGGCCCAGGCTGAAATGCTGGCAGCGCGCCTGGAAATCGATCAAAAACTGTCCTTGTTTGCGGTCGATCCGGATCGCGACAATAAACAGCGGCTGGAAACCCTGAAAAAAGAATATGAGCGCATCTATAACAATCTGGGTGAACAGCAAAAAGGCCTGGTGGCACCAGAAAAAGTGCCGGAACTATTGCAAAGTGTGTTAAAACAAAATACCGCCTTGCATTTGCTCTCGCTGAAAACCATCGATAGCCGTCCCAAACCAACGCCCGCTCCGGAAGCCAATGGCCGGGTATTGGGTATTGATGCGGTGCAGCAGTTGTTTGCCAAAATCCATGCGCCACAGGAAAAAGCCGCCAGCGCCGCTGCCAGTGTCAGTGCCAGCGCCAGCGCATCGGCTACTGCCAAGGTTGACAACAAGCCGCCAGAAAAGCAGGAGGGGCCGATTTTCCGCCACGGCGTGGTGCTGGAAGTGGAGGGCAATTATCTGGATTTGATGGAGTATCTGGTGGCGCTGGAAAAATTGCCGCAGCAAGTGTATTGGGGTAATTTACAATTGAACGTCAAAAAACATCCGCGTGCCACCATGTCGGTCGAAATTTTTACCTTGAGTCTGGATCGTAAATGGTTGAATTTGTAAACTCACGGATGCGCTGGCGCTTGCCGGATCGGGTTGCCTCATGGGCTACCTTATTCGTTGCCACGCTGCTTGCGGCCAGTTCACAGACCCTGGCGCAAAGTGCCAGCCAGCCCTTGAGCGACCCGACCCGACCCGCCAATGCCGTGCTGGAAGCCGATGCCACCGGTAGCGATGCAGCGTCGGTGCCGGTGTTGCAGTCGGTACTGATTTCGCCACGCCGCAAAGTGGCGGTGATCAGCGGCCAGACCCTGCATGTGGGTGAAAAATTTGGCGCGGCGATGCTGGTCAAAATCAATGCCCAGGAGGTGGTGTTGAAAAATGGCACCGAATTGCAAACCCTGAAGTTGTATCCTGATATTCAAAAACAGATGGCTGGCAAACCCGCTAAAAAAGCGGCCAAACCGGCAGTGAATTCCGTGAAAGATCAATAAAGCATGCGTACCTTCATCTTACTGTGTCTGCTCGGCTTGAGCGCCTGTAGCACGCCAGGTTCGCAGCGCGAAACCTATGACAAGATTCGCGCTGAAATTTCTGCCGAAATCAAGCAGGTGCAAGCCACCCAGGCGGCCCAGGCCGATGCGGTGGCCAAAGCCTTGTTACCGCCGCTGACCATTGCCGCACCACCCAAGCCGCGCCAGCCGCAGGAAGAGCGCTTCAGCGTCTCGTTCAACCAAATTCCGGCAGCGCAGTTTTTTACCGCCATTGCGGCCGATACCCGCTATAACATGCTGTTGCATCCCGAGGTGGCAGGCAGTATATCGGCCAACCTGAAAGACGTAACCCTGTTTGAAGCGCTGGATGCGATTCGCGAAATTTATGGCTACGACTACAAGGTGGAAGGCACGCGCATTTACATTCGCCCATTGACCATGCAAACCCGGGTGTTTCAGGTCAATTACCTGACCGCCAGCCGCCGGGGCAGTTCGGATATCCGGGTCTCAAATGGTTCGGTGGCCGATGCCGGTAATAGCGGTGGCGGCAATAATAACGGCGGTGGCAATAATAATGCCGGTAATAGCGGCAATAACGGCAATAACGGCAATAATAGCGGCGGCAATACCCGGACGTCGATTGAAAGTAGCCGTATCACCACTTCCTCCAACAGCGATTTCTGGAATGAGCTGAAAACCGCACTGGAAGCCATCATGGGGGGCAAAGAAGGGCGCAGTGTGGTGATTAGCCCGCAGTCCGGCGTGGTGGTGGTGCGCGGTTTGCCGGATGAATTGCATAACGTCGAATTGTATTTGAAAGCGACTCAAATCTCGGTTGACCGCCAGGTGATTCTGGAAGCCAAAATTCTGGAAGTGCAACTTAATGAAAGTACCCAGAGTGGCATTAACTGGGGGGCGTTCAACCAACCCGGTTCCAACCATCGCATTTCTGCCGGGCTGGTTTCTCCGGGCGGGTTATTGCAACCGCTGGGTGGCTCAATCTCCGGCGGCAATGCCAATGCAGTCCAGGCGGTGTCCGGCTCGTCGCTGGGGGCTGCCGTGGGGGCGACCGGTTCGCTGTTCGGGCTGGCATTTCAGACTTCCAATTTTTCTGCCCTGATTTCTTTCCTGGAATCGCAAGGCACGGTGCATGTGTTGTCCAGCCCGCGCATTGCCACCCTGAACAATCAAAAAGCGGTGCTGAAAATCGGCACCGACGAATTTTTTGTCACCAATGTTTCGACCACCACCACCCCCGGTACCGGTGGCGCTGCCAATACCATTACGCCTACCATTACGCTGCAACCATTTTTCTCCGGTGTGGTGCTGGATGTTACGCCGCAAATTGATGATCAGGGCAATATCACACTGCATGTGCATCCGCAGGTGAGCCAGGTTTCCACCATCAACAAACGGGTCGATCTGGGCAGCGCAGGCTCGTATAATTTGCCGCTGGCATCGAGCAATACCTCCGAAACCGATAGCGTGGTGCGTGGGCAAAATGGCCGTATCGTCGCCATTGGTGGCCTGATGCGTCAGGCTGCTGTCAGTGATCGTTCGCAAGTGCCGGGACTGGGCGATGCCACCGTGATCGGCGGTGCCTTCCGCAACACTGCCAGCTCGGTACAAAAACGCGAACTGGTGATTTTGCTCAAACCCACCATCGTTGAAAATGCGGCAGCCTGGGGCCGCGATTTGCTGGAAACCGGCCGTCGGGTCGATTCTCTGCAGCCACCGCGCTAGGAGAGCCGCACCATGTACGAACAGCACTTTGGCCTGCGCGAAATGCCATTCGGGATCACCCCCGATACCAGCTATTTTTTTAGCTGCAACCAGGCTCAGGAAGCACTGAATACACTATTGATTGCAGCACGCAATGGCGAAGGTTTCATCAAAATTACCGGCGAAGTCGGTACCGGTAAAACTTTATTGTGTCGTAAATTCATGGCGACGCTGGGGCCGCAGTTTGTGACCGCGTATATCCCCAATCCGATGCTGGAAGCGCGCACCCTGATGCTGGCGCTGGCCGAAGAATTGCATATCGGGCTTGATAAGGAAGTTGATCAACATCATTTGCTGAAATCGATTTATCTGCGCCTGCTGGATCTGGCGCGCAGTGGCAAACGGGTCGTGCTGTGTCTGGACGAAGCCCAGGCGATTCCACTGGAAAGCCTGGAAGCCTTGCGTCTGTTGACCAATCTGGAAACCGAAAAACGCAAATTGCTGCAAATCGTGTTATTCGGTCAGCCCGAGCTCAACCGCAAGCTGCAAGACCCGTCGATCCGCCAACTCAATCAGCGCATCAGCTTTCACTATCATCTGGGCGCACTCCAGCGCGACGACCTGGAATACTATCTGGCACACCGCTTGCGCGTGGCTGGCTTTGCCGGTAGCCGCATGTTCAGCCGCGCCGCCATCCACAAGCTGTATGCCGCCAGCCGTGGCATTCCGCGTCTGGTAAATATTCTGGCGCACAAATCGCTGATGGTGGCTTTTGGTAGCGGCGTACAACAAGTCGAAAAGCAACATGTGGTAGCGGCAGCCAAAGACACGCTCTCCAGCCGCAGTTGGCATAACTGGATTGCTGCTTTCACCACCTGGTGGCGTGCCAATGGGGTGGCGCGATGAGTTTGATCAATCAAATGTTGAAAGACCTGGATGCGCGCAGCAAACAGGGGCAACCGGTTGCCGCCATGCCGGGTGCCGTGCGTGCCGTACCCGAGTACCCGCCACCTTCGCGTGGCTGGCACTGGATGGTTGCGTTGGCGCTGGCCTTGCTGGTGCTGGTGTTATGCCTGGCCTGGTTTATGCCACGCGGCAAGCTGGAATGGTCATCCGCTAGCCCGGTGCCATCCGATCCGGAGGCCACCAAACCATCCCTCACTCCGGCCCCTGCTGCGGCCAATCCACCTGCCAGCGCCCCGGCCCAGGCAGAGGCCCAGCCCGCGCCGCAGCCATCTGCCCCGGCCGATCTGGCCACCAGCCAGGCCGATGCGGCCAAGCCCGGTGCTGATCCGCTGCCAGCCACCATGCAATCCAACCTGGTGGCAAGCGAAACCGCGCAAGAGCCCAAGGGTTTGAAACTGCGCCTGATACCGGAATTGAAGTTGCTGGTGCAAGACCGCCCGCTAAAGCCGGAACACCCGGCCCCGGCGCGCGCACCGGATGCAGACGCGCCAGCAGTAGCCCGGGCACCTGCGGCCACGCACCCTCGCGGTGAGAGCAGCAACAAAGCCAGCGCGGCCAATCCGGTGTTGGCTGGTAGCACGGAAGGCGTGAAACAAATCAAACCCTTAAGTGCGCAGCAGCGCGCCGAAAACGAATACCGGCGCGCCCTGCAGGCACAGCAACAAGGGCGGTTGCCGGAAGCCATGGCGGCTCTGGAACAGGCGCTGCAAATTGATCGCCAGCATACGGCGGCGCGCCAGACCCTGGTGGCCTGGTTGCTGGAACAAGGCCAGCGCGAGCAAGCCATGCGCCATTTGAAAGACGCGCTGGCGCATGATCCGGGTCAGGCTGGTCTTGCCATGATTCTGGCACGCCTGCAAGTCGATCAGGGCCAGGTGGCACTGGCACTGGCTACCTTGCAGCGCAGCCTGCCCTACACCCTGGAAGGGGCGGATTACCACGCCTTCATGGCAGCGCTATTGCAGCGCCAGCAAAATCATAAAGGGGCAATTGAACACTACCAGATCGCCTTGCGGCTGCAACCGGAGCATGCCTTGTGGTGGATGGGGATTGGCATGTCGTATCAGGCCGAGCGCCAGCACGCGGCCGCGCGTGAGGCATTTGTGCGTGCCAAAAATAATCCCGGCCTGACACCGGGCTTTAATGCCGAACTGCAAGCCTTTGTTGAGCAAAAACTCAGTCAGTTGCCCTGAGCCATGACGAAATCATCTGCGCCATCCATGACGAGATCATCGGCGCGATCATCGACACGATGAAGTGCCCGGCCTACAGGCTGGCTTGCTGGCCCCAGATTTGTTTCATGCTGAAACGGATATCGGCTTCATCTTCGTGTAGCGCTTCGCGAATCTGAAACAGTGGGCCATCAGCTTCGCGTACCACCGGAAACGGCAGCAAGGGAATGCCGCTGGGTGAAACCAGGGCATGTACTTGCACCACACTGTCGGTGGTCGGGCGTTTGCTGACCACGCCAATTTCGCCATTTTTCAGGCGCACAAAGGTGCCGGGCGGGTAGGGGCTGAGTTGCTGGATAAACGGGCCGATCAGTTTCGGGTCGAGGCCACTCGGTTTGCTGACAAATAATTCCTGCAAGGCCAGATTCGGCAACATTGACTTGCGATAATTGCGTGCCGAAATCAGGGCGCAATAGCGGTCGGCCTGGGAAATAATTTTGGCGTTTTCCGGAATGTCGTTCATATCCTTGCCATACGGATAGCCGCTGCCATCATCACATTCATGGTGCGCCAGCACATAGGATACCCATTCGCTGTCTTCAATCCCGGCGTGCTTTAACAGCGTCGCGCTTTCTTCCGGGTGATGAAAAACCAGTTGCCGTTCTTCGCTCGATAATACCTGGCGGCTGCTTTGCAATTGTTCCTGATGGCGTAACATGCCGATATTCATGGTCAGGGTGGCGGCCACGATGCGCTGTTGTTCGTCCGGTGTTTTGCCCATGGCGCAAGCCACCAGATGTGCCACAATCGCGGTTTCGACGCAATGGCGGATGGCATAGCTGCCCGCAATCTGGTTGAGTAAAATGCAGGCCAGCGCAATTTCGTGGTTTAAATCAACCGCCTGGATCAATTGTTGCGCCAGCCGTAATAGTTCTTGCTGGGCGTTGGGCAGTTGGCCCAGGTTGAGCAGCAAACGCTCCAGCTTGCTGTCGATACTATTCAAACTGCGTAATACCGAGCCTTCTGCCAGGGCCGGTTGTTCGGTGAACAAGCCGCTTTGCAACAAGCTGTGCAAGCGAGCCTGATCGCTCAGGATTTCACCCCGGCGCATGACCACATCGCCTTGGGCATCGAGTAAATTCCAGGTTAATACCTGACCGATCTGTAATTCGGACATGCTGATGCGTCGTGCCACCTGATCCTCCCTGGTATTGCATTAGCGTGCCGGACTGGCTTTTCCCGGCTGCGCCAAATGGCTCAAGCGCGCCAGTGCCATCTCCAGCGTATGGTCTTTCTTGGCAAAGCAAAAACGAACAATGCCCGATTGCCGGGGTTGCTGGTAGAACGCTGAAACCGGAATTGCAGCGACCCCGGTTTCACGGGTCAACCATTTGGCAAAATCGGCTTCCAGTATATCGGAAAAGCTATCGTAACGGACACACTGGAAGTAGGTGCCATCGGCTGGCAGCAATTCAAACGGCGTGTGTTGTAAGCCCGCCCGAAAAAAGTCGCGTTTGCGCTGGTAGAAGGCTGGCAGTTCCAGATACGGAGCCGGATTGGCCATGTAATGCGCCAGGCCATATTGCATCGGGGTATTCACGGTGAACACATTAAACTGGTGGACTTTGCGAAATTCGTGCATCAGGGCCGCCGGTGCGGCCACATAACCGACCTTCCAGCCGGTAACGTGACAGGTTTTGCCAAAGCTCGACACCACCATGGCGCGCGCTGCCAGTTCCGGGTAGCGCGAGAGTGATTCGTGTACTTCACCGTCATACACCATGTGTTCATACACTTCATCCGACAAAATCAACAGATTGCTGTGCTGCACCAGTTCGGTCAAGGCCGCAATATCATGCTGGCGCAAAATTGACCCGGTCGGATTGTGTGGCGAATTAATGATCAGCATGCGGGTTTTGTTGGTGACCGCAGCCGCGACCCGATCCCAGGGAATGTAATAACCGCGCTGATCAATTTCCATCTGTACCAGCACCGGCACCCCGCCTGCCAGGGTAATGGCGGGCACATAGCTGTCGTAAGCCGGTTCGATCACAATCACTTCATCACCCGGATGCACGGCGCACAAAATCGCCGTCAAAATCGCCTGGGTGGCCCCGGCGGTAACCGTAATTTCGCTGTCGCTATCGTATTCGCATTCATAAAGCTGGGAAATTTTCTGGCTGATCGCCAGCCGCAAGGCCGCCACCCCCGCCATGGGCGGGTACTGGTTCAAACCCTCTTGCATGGCGGCGCGCACATGCTCGATCAAATCCGGGTCACATTCAAAATCCGGAAAGCCCTGGCCCAGATTAATCGCCTGGTGTTGTTGCGCCAGTGCCGACATTTCAGTAAAAATCGTGGTGCCAACCGCTGGCAAGCGTGACACCAGGGCGGGCGTGGAAGGGGTATGGAGCGAGTTCATAGGCGAATCCGTAACAATCAGGCTTGAATTTTGAAAGGGCTAAAATTGGTATCGCGGTCGTAAAAATCTTCGTCTTCCTTGCGCTTCAGAAAATTCACCACCTTATAGGTTACCGGTGTCATCACCACTTCCCAGCCGGTTTTCAAAATGTATTGGGCGCACGCCACTTTCAGCACATCTTCAGTAGCCCAGATGCCATAGAAGGCGATGAAATAAAACAGCGAAGAATCAATCGCTTCGCCAACAACGGTGGAGCCGATGGTACGCATCCACAGGTTTTTGCCTGCGCTGACGATTTTCATTTTTGCCAGCACAAAGCTGTTGGCAAACGATCCGCACCAGAACGCCAGCATCGACCCCAGCGTAATACGCCAGGCATTGCCAAACACGCCTTCCAGATGACTCTGGTAACTTTTCATGAAGTCGCTCGAAGATGCGGGCAAGCTGACGACCACCCAGGCCATGAAACTGGCAAACGCCAGCGCGCCAAACCCGGCCCAGACCACACGGCGGTCGCGCCCGTAGCCATACACTTCCGTCAAAATATCGCCAAAAATATACGAGATGGGGAAAAACAACACGCCAGCGCTAAACGTGGTGTCGCCCAGCAGCGGCAGGGTGAGGGTGGTTTGTTTGGCGGCACCGATAAAATTGCTGCACAGCAGGACGCACACAAAGGCGGCCATAATCAGATCGTAATATTTGTACTGACGGGTTGGGGTCATAAAAGGTCTCGCAAGGGGAAGGGGATGGCTGGGCTGCGGTTTGCCTGCGTTTGGGTTGATGTTGCTGTGTTGTCGGAATTGCTTGCCTTGGCAGAGGTTAAAGTAAGCCGGGCAGGCTGTCAAATCCAGCCATGGATTTTGCCCTGATGCAGACAAAAAAACAGCCTGGAGCCGATCAAACCATTGAGCGGCGGCAGGCTGTAAGAAGACACCAGTAGCGTGGGGACTACAACTCCAGTTGCAATAATTGCGCCATGGTTTGGCGGCGGCGAATCAGGCGCGCGCCAGCGTTGGCGTTGTTATCCCCTTGTTGCAGCAAAACTTCGGCCAGCAGCGGGCGGCTGTTGTAGTTGGATGACATCGAAGCGCCATAGGCTCCGGTGTCATGAAACAGCACATAATCGCCCACTGCCAGTTCAGGTAAATCACGGGTTTGCACGATGCCGCCATCATGCTGGGTAAAGACATCACCCGATTCGCACAATGGCCCGGCCAACACATAAGCTTGGCGGGTGCTGGCGGCGTCTTGCCGTTGAGTCAGACGTGAAACGTGGTGGTAACTGCCATACATGGCCGGGCGCATCAAATCATTAAACCCGGCATCGAGCAGGGCAAATTGTTGCGTGCCCTGATGTTTGATAGCGCGCACTTCAGTCAACAATGCGCCCGCTTGCGCCATCAAAAAGCGGCCTGGTTCAATTTCCAGCCGCACCGGGTGGCCGAACAGCGCCGCCACTTGCTGGCGTGCCTGCTGCCACAGTTGAAAATAATGGTCGGTATTAACATCAGCCTGATCAGCCTGGTAGGGAATCGACAGACCACCACCGCTGGAAATGGCTTCCAGATCAACATCCAGCGCCACCACCTGTTGCGCCAGCCCCACCATGGCCCCGCAAACCTGTTCAAGGTGCGAATAATCGACCCCGGAACCAATATGCATATGCAGCCCAACCAAACGCAAACCATGCTGACGGATGACTGCCAGCGCCTCGGCCAGATCGGCATGCCAGATGCCGTGTTTGGAATTTTCGCCGCCGGTATTGGTTTTGTGGCTGTGGCCATGCCCAAAACCGGGGTTGATACGCAGCCACACCCGGTGCCCCGGTGAAGCTTGACCCAGTTGGCGCAACATGTCGATTGAGCCGCAATTGACTTCAATCTTCAATTCCACCACCCGTACCAAGGTGGCGCGGTCCAGCAGATCGGCAGTGAACACGATTTCCGCATCAGCGGCATCGGCCCGATACCCCGCCGCCAGCGCGCGTTCCACTTCACCCGCCGACACGGCATCCACCTTCACGCCGTGTTCGCGCATCAAACGCAAAATATGAATGTTGGAGCACGCCTTTTGCGCATAGCGGATCACATCAAAGGCACGCAAACGCTCGATCTGCCGCACGATGGTAGCCGCGTCATACACCCACAGCGGGCTGCCAAATTGTTGCGCCAGGGCGAAAAAGTCAGTTTGCGTGTGCCAGCTCATTGCATATTGCTCCGATTAAATATGACTTCATCATGCCAGAAGCGATCAATTCAAGAAAATACTTATTTTTTCGCAGGCTATTCAAGTTTGATATGATGTGGCGATGCCAGACATCAACCCACATCAACATCAACATCAATTCAACATCAATCAAGCAGGCCAACCGGGAGGAAGACAGCGATGCAAATCAGTTTGCGCCACATTGAAGTATTTCGCGCCGTGATGATGACCGGCAGCGTCACCCGCGCCGCCGCCTTGCTCAACAACTCGCAACCGACCACCAGCCGCGAGCTGGCGCGGCTGGAAAGCCTGCTGCAAATCAAACTGTTTGAACGGGTACGCGGCAAACTGCAAGCCACCGCGCAAGCGCTGAGTCTGTTTGAAGAAGTGCGCCGTTCTTACCTGGGGCTGGAGCGCATCGTCAGCATGGCCGCCAGCATGCGCCAGTTTGGTCAGGGCCAGTTGTCCATCATCTGCCTGCCCACCTTCGCACAAACCCTGCTGCCCGGCGCCTGCGCCGCCTTCATGCGCCAGGCCCCCGAAGCCAGCATCAGCATCACCCCGCAAGAATCGCCGCTACTGGAAGAATGGCTCAGCGCCCAACGTCATGATCTGGGCCTGACCGAAAGTGAAAGCGTCCCCCCCGGCACCCAGGCCCAGCCCCTGTTTGCGGGCGACATGCTGTGCATTCTGCCGCCCGGCCACGCGCTGGCGCGCAAAGCCGTACTGCAAGCGGAAGACTTTGCCGGGCAAGACTTCATCAGCCTGTCCGCGCTGGACAGCTACCGCCAACAATTGGATGCCCTGTTCGACGCGCGTGGCGTCAAGCGCCGCATGGTCATGGAAACCACCAGCGCCGCCTCGGTCTGCGCCATGGTAAGGCAGGGTTTGGGGCTGGCGATTGTCAACCCCTTGACCGCGCTGGATGAAGCCGGGCGCGGCGTGGTAATCCGGCGTTTTGGGGTAGCGCTGCCGTTTATCGTGAGCTTGATTCTGCCGCTGCACCGGCCGGGTTCTGCGCTGGTGGCAAGCTTTGTCAGCTTGTTGCAGCAGCATGTAAGCAATTTGCAACAACGGCTGGAGGTGGGGGATTGGCCGCAGTAAAACTCGCCGAATCGACGGGTAGCGCTTGATTTGATGGCCTTTTCTGCTAGAATTTTGGCTCGTTGCTGATGTAGCTCAGTTGGTAGAGCAACTGATTCGTAATCAGTAGGTCGGAGGTTCGATTCCTCTCATCAGCACCAGAATTTGGCAGGAAAATCAAAGGGTTAACAGTTTCGGCTGGTAGCCCTTTTTTTCTGATTGTGCCTCAATTGGAAAATTTGTACCCGATTCGCCAAGGTGAGTAGCCCGGAGCGATGTTGTTGTAAGGCAAGTCGTCTCACCATCATTGACCAAACCCGCTTTAACAACGGCACGCCCGATAACATAATCGGTGGCGTATCAGAATGAAATTTAGTTTTTTAGTTATAAAGATGGTATAAAAATAATAAAGTTGTTTGATCGGATGGCGTAACCGAAACGCACGCGACATTGCTACCTTGCGAACTGTGGCTAATCCTGCTGATAACTGGCCAGACATGCTAGACTGCCAACATCGCCACTTGCCCACATCCCCATGAAAACCATCGGCCTCATCGGCGGCATGAGCTGGGAATCCACCGTTCCATACTGCCGCCACATCAACCAAACCATACAGTCTCGCCTTGGTGGCCACCACTCTGCCAAACTGGTGCTGGTCAACATTGATTTTCACGAGATTTTTTAAAAATTTTGAAAATGTACAAAATTAGTAAATGTTGCTCAATGTCTGCATGACCGCCGTGTAGCTGAAAAGTACACGATGGTCAGTGGAAAAGCCGCGAGATTTTTACCATTTTGTAGTAAGCTTATCTGCCAGTACCGAATCCAAACCGCCTGTCAATAGAAATGTATCGCAGAAATCCAATCCTAGTATGCTCATCAATTGCCGCCGACTAGAACATAGGAGCCTATCGCCATGAAAAAACTAATGCAACTGGAACTGGAAGACGGCAGTAAAGTATGGGTCGAAAGCAATATTGACGACGATGATTTGGCCGACAGTGCAGGTGGGCCAGTGTTGTGTAGCGCGGAGGATATACATCTCCAGCGCATGAGCGAGGTGACCGCAGGGATTGGTCCACTGGCCACCACCATTTTTGGACGGTTGGCCAATTTAAACCTTGAAGAAGCCACGCTGGAATTGGGTCTGAAATTTGGTGCCAAGGCCGGTATCGTTTTTTCTTCGGTCGATAGTGAGGCAACATTTAAACTCAGTTTGAAATGGAAGCCGCCAAAAAATACCTGATTGACAAGCTGCCATGACCACCATGTACGCCATGCAATGCGCACCGACCAGCATGTTCCAAATTCTGGCAACAAGTTTGAATGATGCGAAGGGCTGTGCCTTCTTGCTTGCCAAAGATAAATTGGTGACTTGTAGTCATGTTATTGATACTGCTCTGGGCAGTAAAAATGTGCAAGTTGGCGCGCTTGTCAATTGCCGTTGGGTCAATGACAAAACCGAAGGATCATGCCGATGCAAGGTAATAAAGTATTATCCACAAAAATATGAAACAGAACCAAGCTGTGCAGATATCTGTATTTTGCAGATTGAATCCTGGGAGGGACAAGCGGCCCTGACTGCCCATCCAACCAGCACCGATTACCAAGTTGGGGCTGATCTGGGCATGTATTGTGAAAATCCCCAATCCAAGGGGTATGGGCGGCATTTGAGTGGACGTGGCAACGGCTCGGTTCAAGCCGGGCGGGTGCAGATCGATTTACTACAGAATGGGCGAGAGTCACATGCCGGGTTTAGCGGTTGCCCGGTATTTGATTTAACGGCAGGCAAGTGTGTCGGCATGTTTGTAGCGCAATTGTCCGATGGGCGTTCAACCTCGTATATGATCGCCATGGCAAGCATCAACACCGTTTGGCGCGAACTGGGGCAAGAAACCGGGCAGGACAATGGCAAACCAATCGTACCATGGTGGCAAGCACAAATTGCCAGACAACTGTCGTTTGACGTGGCCGCGCGGTTTGCCGCTGCACTGATTGAAAAGTCTGAGCAAACCGATTTGGACAGTACCCTGGCCTGGTTTCAAGCGCAATTGCACAGCCAAGAGGTCACGCCACTGTGGAAGCTCAATATGGTGCTGGAAAGCGTGATTTGTGGCGATCTGGACGCTGGCCCGTGCAACAAAATCAAAGATTGGACCTTATTGATCGCTGGAGCATTTGCCGCTGCCACCATTGCGCCGCAAGGCCAGGCCAGTGGCACCTGTGTTCACCAGGTACCCAGTGAAAAAAAATTGCTGGCTCAAACCTATGGGGCCGGTTTAGCCAAGGTGCCCGCCAACTGGGCTACCCCGCCTGAATTTGATCTTGAGTGTGGCGCACGGCCAGATGAGTT